>NZ_JBSREC010000132.1:0-35146 GCF_055145805.1 Methanomicrobium sp.
GGATCTTCAAGCCCTCTGTTTTTATATGCCGTTATATACGGGATCATTCCTCTGGGTAGTATTATGTTTGTAATATTAATTGATGCCATGACCCCGGAGGTCTGAAATAATGAGTCTATTCAGAAAAAAACAAGAGGAAGAGGTAAAGATCTCCAAAGAAGAAAAAGAGCAGAAAATTATTCTGGAAAAAATTGAAGCGCAGAAAAAAGAAAGTGAAGGATTTAACAAATTTTTAAAGCACCCTATAGCGGTTTTAACCGAAAAACCCGAAAATATACTTATACTTACTTTACCTCTGGCTTTCATCATTCTTATTGCAGGTCTAATCGGTACAGTGGCACAATATGGAATCCTGTCTCTTTTGACTTCAACTTTTATTGATGACATGCTGGTCTTTACTATCATCATCGCCCTTTTACCTTTTGCTATTTTAGACACAAAAGAGGCAATACGAAGGAGAAATATTGAAGTTGCACTACCAAACTTTTTCAGGGATATTGCAGGAATGAATGAAAGCGGGATGACACTTCCAAACGCTATTAACACTGTTTCAAATGGAGACTATGGAAATCTGACACCCCATATACAAAAAATGAACAACGAAATCTCATGGAATATTCCTTTTATAGAAGCAATATTTCGTTTTGGTGAAGGACTTAGGACCCCGCTTGCAAAAAGAAGCGTTGATCTTATTGCAAAAGCAAGTCTTGCAGGAGGCAATGTCAGTGAAGTATTAAAAGCCGCTGCAAATGACTCATATGAATTCATAAACCTTGCTGATGAACGCAGAAACAATATGATGATCTATGTTGTGATAGTTATAATGTCATTTCTGGTATTCATGTTTGTGATAGCTATTATGGCCGGAACATTCCTAAACACAATGGCTGAAGCAGGTGCTGCTGTTGCCGCATCCGGCAGTGAAGCAGCTGCAGGCGGCACATTTGGCGGTTCGATTGATATGAATTTATACACACGTATATTCACACACGCTTCTATGATTCAGGGATTTTTCTCAGGCCTTGTAGCAGGACAGATGGGTGAAGGCAGGGCTGTTGCAGGACTTAAATATTCATTAATTATGCTTGCAATAGCATGGATTGGATTCAGATTCTTCATATGAATATATGAATAAATCATTTTTTCCATAAATTATTAAGATAATCAAAAATAAAAATAAAAACTAATCTCTAAAATATTCGTTCTAAAAAAAAGGACTGAATAAATCAGCTTATGTTGTCCAGTTTGTAACCCTTATCCATAAGGAGTTTTTTAACTCTCTCACGGTGATTGCCCTGCAATTCTATGGAATTACCTTTAATAGTTCCACCACATGCCAGTTTGCCTTTCAGGTATTTCTGAAGTTCATCAAGATCAATATCATAAGGATCAAGGCCATCTACGACAGTTACTTCCTTACCGTAACGTCTTCTATTAATCTTTACACTGATCTGTTGCTGTTCCTTTGCTACTTCTTCGCAAATACACAACTCTTTTGGCAGCCCACACTTTGGACAAATACCACCTGTCATTACTATGTACCTTTAAAGTCTGGTTATATATTTGTTAGCATGCGATATGCCCTATTTAAATGAAATTGCACAGACTTTAATTATGTACGAATGCTAAAAAGAAGTATATATCAGTATTATTTTAAACAACGCGCAAACGATTTTCATAAATAAAAATAAGACATCCACAATATTCAATTTATTTAGTTATAGTTCAAATAAATATTAGAAACATGTCACTGATGATACTGGGTACAGCCTCAAATGTAGGGAAAAGTACAATAGTTGCTGCAATTTGCCGTTGCGCTTCAAAACGCGGGTTAAATGTTGCTCCATTTAAATCACAAAATATGAGTCTGAACTCTTATGTTACAAAAGAGGGTGCAGAGATTGGAATTGCACAGGCAATCCAGGCATTCGCTGCACAGACAGAACCTGTAGCTGAGATGAATCCTGTTCTTTTAAAACCAAAAGGTGACAGAACGTCACAGGTTGTTCTTCTCGGGAAACCCTACAAGGATGTAAAAATCAGTGATTATTACAAAGAAACAGATTATCTGCTTGAAATAGCTGAAAGATCCTACAGAACACTGGAAAAGAAGTTTCATAATATTGTTGTTGAAGGTGCAGGAGGTGCAGCGGAGATTAATCTGTACGACAGGGATATTGCAAATATTCTGCTTGCGAAAAAACTTAAACTTCCCATAATTATTGTAGGCGATATTGAAAGTGGAGGTATTTTTGCCCAGATAATCGGCACTTATGAACTTCTTCCGCCTGATATAAAAGCAAATGTATGCGGTTTCTTAATTAATAAATTCAGAGGCGATCCACAACTATTCAAAGAGGGAATCAGGATAATTGAAGAAAAAACCGGTCTTCCGGTTTTAGGAGTGTTGCCATTCACCAAAATTCTTCTTCCAAGTGAGGATTCACTCTCAATAAAGGATAAAATGGCTTCAGATATGCCTGTGAAAATAGCAATAATCAGACTTTCAAGGATATCAAACTTTAGTGATTTTGAAATTTTGGAAAAGTATGCATCAGTTGAATATATTGAACCGGAAAAGGATACAGACGATTTTGACTGCATCATAATACCAGGGACAAAAAATACTATTGAAGATCTCTCTGAACTTAGGGAAGCTGGTTTTGATGAAAAAATTAAAACTGCGCGCCGAAATAAAATACCCATTATTGGTATTTGCGGAGGGTATCAGATGCTTGGAAAAGAGATCAAAGACGAAGGGTTTGAATCAGGCAAAGAAAATATTTTAGAGGGATTTGGCCTTTTAAACATTAAAACAACCTTTGATGTTTACTCTAAAACAACTGTACAGGTAAAAAGGGATGCAAATCCAATAGGACCTATATTATCGCTCGTAGGAGAAGTAGACGGATATGAGATTCATATGGGGAAAACAAGTATAAATGATGTCAAAGAGGCTTTTTCGGGTGACGGAGCTGTCTCTGATGACGGACTTGTAATCGGAACTTATATGCACGGTCTTTTTAAAAATAAAAATATGGCCGACGCTCTTCTAAAGCATCTTTACTCCCAAAAAAACCTTTCATTCACAGGAATTTTAGAGGAGGATTCAAATTACGAGGTTGCATACAATTCACTATCGGAACATTTTGAAAATAATGTGGATATTGAGAAAATATTGACTTTTTTTGATGCGAAAATTTGAATTTTTAGCTTATAATATTCATCATGCTTCGGTAACCTTCCTCTCTTTTATCATCACATAACACCGCTTCAACATCAGGAAGGAAAACCTTATCTGTCGAACGGCACTTTGTACAAAATGCCCTTGCAGGGGACTTTATCCACCTGTCCTTCTCCAGAAAATAGACGGAATGAACACAGAAACGGCACTTTTCAATACTCTCCTTTTTATGAGGGCGGCACTGAACAACTCCCTTTTCAACATAAAGTGTCCTAAAAGTCTTTTCACTCATAATCCTCAATAATATAATCCTTTTTCTCAAGTACAGATAGCATATTCTTCTTCCACAGGGATTTATCATCTAAAGATAACGTTAAAATTTCGTCATTCCAGATAGAATTCAGTCTTAAATCATCAGAGATGAGAGTTGTCCTGCCTTTTACCTGGCCCAGACAATTATTTTCGGAATCATAAATTTTGTATAAATAGCATTTGAAATTCCTGCAGAATGCCGGCCGGGTATCATAAACTGCGCATAGATAATTTTTGGATTCATCCTTATCAAGCAGGAACGGGCACCATTCTTCAGGTGTTTTCCGATCATAGGGGGAAAAATCATCCCTGTACTGCTTCATAACAATAGGATAAAATGTTTCATCTGAAAGCTCATGTTTTGCGGCATATCTTCCCTGGCCAATCTGGCCTGAAATTTTCACATACCGGCCCATGCCCATACAGCATCTTCCACAAAGTGTGCAGACAAATTCAGCCATAATTAAAATCATAGCTGATGTTAATAAATCATTTTCCTTCACCAATCGACTGTCTTATTAGAGAATACTGACTAAGATTCTTTAACATGAAGGTCTGTATAATGTGCGGCGGAGAAGGAACAAGACTTCGTCCACTAACATTTGAGCGCCCAAAACCCTGCATTCCCATAGTCAATATCCCGTCAATACAGCATCTGGTGTCCCACCTTTCAAATCTGGGATTTAATGACATAATTATCACAATAGGATACAAAGGAGACTCAATAGAAAATGCCCTTGGAGACGGATCCCTTCTTGGTGTAAACATAACATATGTTCGGGAAGATCAAAAACTAGGAACTGCAGGAAGTGTAAAAAATGCTGAAAAATACCTCAGTGGTTCACCGTTCCTTGTAGTTGGCGGCGATCATGTAACTGACATAGATCTTCTGTCTTTTTACAGAGATCACATAAAAGGCGAAAGCCCTGTATCAATTGGCCTTATCAGCATTGATGAACCCTGCGATTATGGAATTGCCGAAATCGACGTTAATTACCACATAAAAAGATTCAGAGAAAAACCTTCTCCGGGAGAGATCTTTTCAAACCTTGCAAGCACGGGAATATATGTTTGTAATCCGGAAATTTTTGATTATATACCAGAAGAAGAAAAATTTGATTTTGCAAAAGATCTCTTCCCACTTCTTATGGATAAAGAAATTATCATAAAAGGATGGCTTGCACGGGGCAACTGGACAGATGTTGGAAGTCCCCAGTCTCTCAGGCAGGCAGAACACTGGAAACTCCAGGATATGCATTATACAAACATCAAAGGTAATGTAACTGTTAAGGGAGCTCATGTCCTTGGTCCTGTACAGCTTGGTGACTCTGTGACAATTGGTGAAAATTCAAGAATAATCGGTCCTGTTTCAATAGGGTCAGGAACAAAAGTAGGAGATAATGTTCTGATCGGACCTTACACAAGCATAGGAGAGTACTGCATTATTAACCATGACTCAAAGATATTCTCATCATCCATATACAACCATGTCCAAATAGGAGCCCTTACAACTATTAGTGGAAGTATAATAGACAACGAAGCAAAAGTGGGCACTTCATGCAGTATTGAAAATGACACAGTCATTGGTCCAAGAACATTTTTAAATAACGGGACGGTAGTTCACTCAGGTACAAGAATCTGGCCCGAAGTCATAACAGAAGAAAGACAGATAGTAAAAGAGCATATCTTAAATGATGCTTTTGATACATCATATTCCGGCTCATAAAAAATTATTTTTTAATTATGTCTCACAAGACGATGGGTTATTGCCACAAGAGGATGTCTTGCATAATCAAGAACCTTTATGTCATCAAGTGTTCTTAAATTCATCTCCCGTGCTGTTTTTTCAAGACCCAGTTCAATATCCTCTTCAATTTCAATTACATAAGCATCGAGATCCTTTATCCCAAGACGCTTTGCAGCAACTGCTCTGTGATGACCGTCAACAAGAACCAGTTTTCCAGGTCTTCTGACAACTATAATGGGCTCTGCGAGACCCTTATTTATCTCATATATTCTTCCTTCCAGTTCGTCCTCATATATTTTTGACTGGGTGGGCAGGAGATGAGCCACAGGAACAACCTCACGATTAAGTTTTGGATCAACATCATGAAGCATCCTGAGTGTTTCAATAAATTTAAAGACTTTTTCAGGCGAAACATGTTCAATCTGTGATCGAATCACATCAGCGTTTGATATAATACCAATAAGATTTCCATCTTCATCAACTACAGGTAGTTTCTGGATTCCCGATCGGAATATAACACGGGCTGCATCATTTATACTCATATTGGCATCGGCCACAATAAGGTGCCTTGACATTGTCCTTTCAATAGGAGTTGAAGGATAAACAAAAAGAAGATCACGGGCTGCAATATATCCTACCACTTTTTTGCCATCAACAACAGGAAAACCATCATGTTTTGTGACACGTATTGCCTCAATAACATCCTTGGCAGTCCCTTTAACGTCTATAGTAACCACATCATAGGTCATATAATTTTTGACCTTTTTTTTATCCATTAATATGAATAATTGATGTATAACAATATGAAAGGCTCGGTAATCTATTAAAAACAGGTTTGGTTTTGAAGTGAAATAAATTCACTGAACAGAGATCTCACTAATTGCTGCGGGTTCTGCCTTTTTCAAATGAATTTCAAGGACTCCGTTTTTAAAGGTGGCAGAAGAATCCGCTTCCAAAACATCTGCTGGCAGGGAAACCAGTCTCTTCATGCTTCCATAAGATCTTTCACGCATATAATATCCTTTTTCCTTGTCCTCTTCCTCAACATTTTTCTCTCTCTGACAAGAAACCTCAAGTGTCCTTGAGTCAACAAGTTTGACTTTTATATCATCTTTTTCCACACCAGGAAGGTCGGCAACGACTATTGCCTCATTTTCATGATCAAGAACATCAACACGGCACTCACCGGTTATTGCCGGAAGTATTCGCTGAGAGAATGCATTGTTATATCCGCCAAATGTCTGCGCCAGTCTTTCTTCCATCTCTGCCATCATATCATCAATCTCATTCCACCAGGAATGAACCGGGTATATACGCTTTTTAATCATAACAATTCCCCCAAATTTACCTCATTTCAGATATGGCAACATAATGTGCCTGACGATGAATCGTCATTCATAATAATTAAATTTATGCCAGACAACATAGTTTATGCCATGATTAAAGAAGACAAACATGCATTTATTTATCTCATATAAATCAGACATCTATAAGGATGAAAAAACAGGGGACTAAAAAAAATAAAGACATGCAACAGATGCTGTCAAGAATATTTATAGTGTTCATTATTCTATCGTGTGTGGTCGGCTTTTCACTAACATTCTCTTTCTTTTCAATCTTTAAAAAAGCTGAACCAGGAGATTATGTTGTTGTGGATTATACTTTAAGCTTTGAGAACGGGGTACCAATCATTTCCTCATCAAAGTCCATTGTTGAGACAGCATATCAGAATGGCTATACATATGTTGCATGGACAAATCCGCTTGTTCTTCAAGCAGGAGTTCTTCAGAATGAAAAAATAATACCCATAGATGCCTACGTTTCCCCGGAAGGGATGACACAGTACGCACTTTTAGATCTGGAACTGGATGCAATCAGTACTGACATTATCGGAATGGGCGAAAGCGATGTCAGAAAGATAGAGCTAGAATTTGCTGATAATCTTACCCAGAATATGACTGCCACGATGTACAATTCAATAGGCGGAAATTTCTCTGAAGCACAGGTTGGAATGCTGGTTCCGCTGGCATTTGCATATTATCCTGAAACAGATGGAGAGCAGTCAAATACTTCAGTAAAACTTGACAGACCCTCGGTTATTGTGGAAAAAACAGAAGATAATCTTGTACTGAGATATGGATATGCATTAGCAGAAATTCAGATCAGTCAGATTCAGTAAAAAAAGTATCATTATTGATACATAATAAATATTTTAATTCTATTCTGTTCCTTTATTAGAACGAAAAACATTTTTAAGTGCATTTCAGATTTTTTTCAAAAAAATATTTTTGATAAATACAATGAAATTTACTAAATATTTTGTCTTTAGATATTGATATTTTACATCTAAAATACAGGGATTATAATATATCAATAGGATTTTTTCCCATAAACACGCTTTATTTTACGTGCATAGGCTTTCCAGCCCTCTTTTCTCATCATGGCACCATTCCTTAATTTCATATGAGTTACCCTGAAAGTATATTTATCAATCTTATAAACATCGCCTATCACAATGTCATCTTCGCCTTCATACTCAAGGTACAGTGGTATTGTCTTTCTGTCATCGTGATATGAAACTTTTAAGATAACCTTGTCAATCATGCGTGTCCAGATAGTATCAATATCTGCCGCCAGAGCCTTACCCACTCTTTTATCACCTGTTTCAATAGAAGTTACTTCAACACCGACAGCATCATCATCAGTTTCAGCAACAAGTAAATCCCCGATACTGACAATCTCATCTTCGCCAAGTTCAATAATGCCTCTTTTTGATTCCTTTTCAATGCTGATTATTGCTTTAACTTCAATTTCACCAGGTTCCTTTTCCTTTTCCACATGGTGAACTCTGTGACATTTTTTACATTCAACAAGGAGATCAGATGATTCCTTTAGTATGGTATGTTCCCTTATGCCGTTACACGACGGACAAAAAAATTCAGCATACATTGCATAAATAATTGGGTAATATAATGAGATATACTCTCCCAAAGTACAGATAATAAAAGTCATGGGTAATACATGAATGCAAAATCCACATCAATAATTACTGCAACTGAGATCATAACATGCCGCGGACATGAGAATGTAAGATCAGAACACAGATCAACATTTGAAATTACAAAAGAGAAACATCTGACAGAAAAAGGAACATGCATTATTGCAGTCTGCGCAGACAAAAGTGCAGCAGACCTTAGTGATAAATTCAGAGAAATCCTTTCCGACGATAGATCTATATTAAAAACAACGCTGAAAATCAGTGATTTTGAGTTTACAATCACATCCTGCGGCTCTTCACAGATGAAGCTTAACCATCCCTCTGATCTTGTCTGGAGAAGAAGTAATTTTGTATGCCCAAGAACTGTCGGAATTTATTCTGACTGCCCCGCTGTTTCAATCCCAAAATATATCATAAATGTCCTTAAAAAAGGAGAAGTTATGACAGTGATTCTGGAAGTTACACTTAATTTTGAAGCACCTTCACCTTCAGTTCCGCCTCTTCGAGAATTTTTTCACAGTTTCGAAGAATGCTGATGCCACGCTCATAAAGGACAAGGCTTTCATCAAGACCTGCATCACCGCTTTCAATTCCCAAAATAATTTCTTTCAACTCATCAATCTGCTCTTCATAACTTTTTGCCATAATAAACCTCCTTTATACTTGCCTCTGCTGCCCCGTCATCTAAAAATAAGTTAACAGACTGTCCTGAACTTAATTCAGAAACGGATTTTATAATATCATCCCCGGACTTTATCATGCAAAATCCTTTGCTTAAAGGCATTTTGGGATTTATAAGTTCAAGGCCTGATTTAAAGGCCTTCAATGATATCTTTTCTCTTTTAAGTCTCTGAGAAAAACCCCTGTAAAGGCGGTCTGAGAACTCATCCATTCTTTCATTCTGATCATTAATTATTTTTTCAAGTCTTTTTGGATGCAGACGGAATCTTAAACTCTCAAGAACATTACTTTCATTTTCAATTCTGTTTTCAAATATATTTATCAGAGATTTCCTGAGATATTTCATTTCCAGATAAAGATCGCGTATATCAGGCACAACAATCTCTGCTGCCGCAGAAGGGGTAGGAGCACGCACATCTGCGACAAAGTCGCATAAAGTGTAATCAACTTCATGACCAACCGCGCTGACAACGGGAGTTACGCATTCATATATTGCCATTACAACATCAGGATGGTTGAATGCAAACAGATCCTCAAAACTTCCCCCTCCCCTTCCCACAATCAAGACATCCACTGTTCCGTCAATTCTTCGTATGGCAGCAGCAATATCGAAATGTGCGTCATCCCCCTGGACTACTGTTGGAGAAAGAACAATTTCAACAGGATATCGTCTTGAAATAACATTTTCAATATCTTTGCGTGCCGCACCTCCCGACGCTGTTACAACTCCTACTTTCTTAGGAAACCTTGGAAGCGATTTTTTGTGGCATTCATCAAAAATTCCCGTTTTTGATAATTCATCCTTCCATTTTCTGACAAGGATGTGCTTTTCTCCTTCCCCGCAGGGAACAATATCACGTGCAATAAACTGATATTTACCATGTGGTTCATAGACTTCAACCGAACCGAAAAGCCTTACTCCCGCACCATTTTGTGGCTGATAGTCCAGTTCTTTTGCGGAGCTGCGCCACATGGCACAATTTATCACATAAGTTTTGAAATTTCTTATTTCAGTAAGTGAAAAATAAAGGTGACCGGATACATGCCGGTGAAAATTGGTTATTTCACCCTCAACCCAGATTCCTTTTAATGATTCGTCGTCAAGAAGTCTGCTGATCGTTGACGAAAGTTCATAAACCGTCTTATATGGTTTTTGATCATCATCAGTTCCTGTTCCGAACCAGTCCATATCATTTATGTTTCATTCTTCTAAATGATATGAATTTGTAAAAACCCTAAACTGCATTTTATAAATAAAAAAGATTTTTTTTATATAATCCACATAAAAAAGAATATCGAAGAATAAAACTTATAAATGAATTGATGGGAAAAAAATTCTGCCCCGTCTGCGGCGCAGAGATAAAAGGATCTCAGGGAATAGAATCTAAAATTATATCTCCGCCATCAGAATTTCAGAGACAGCTAAAAGTGCCCCTGATATCAATGATTCTTTCTACATTTTTTCCGGGTCTGGGTCAGATATATAACGGTGATTCATTACTAAAAGGTCTGGCCTATTTTTTTGGATGTATATTCGGCTCCTTTATGTTTTTGATACCAGGTCTTATTATCTGGATATATGGAATGTACGATGCATACTCAGTTGCGGAAAAAATGAATCAAAGAAAAATTGAATACAAAGAGACAAAAAACAGAGATATAATTCTTATATTTCTTATTCCTCTTGCCCTGATGCTCATATTAATGTTCATTTCATTATTTGTGGCCATACAGATGATTGGAAATCTCGGGGGATTATTTCCTGATGTAAATTATTTTATGAATCCTGACCTTTATAGTATGGATTACTACCAAAATTTAAATCCGTAAAAAATCTTTTTTATAATAAAAGTAAACTGTTTCCACATATATGCCAAAATACTCCGTTTCAAGCATGTTTTTTCATGAATACAGGATTGAGGAAGTGTTTGACAACGTATCTGAAGCCGGTTGCTCATCCATAGAATTCTGGTTTGAAACGCCTGATTTCTGGCTGAACGGACTTCCTGTTGAAAAAATTAAAACTGTCATGGAAATACACAAAAATCTAATGCCTATAACAGTTCATTCCCCTGTCCTGGATCTTAACCCCTGTTCGGTGAATCCAGATGTAGCTGAAATTTCCATACAATCCACTGAAAAATCCATAGAGATTGCTGAAAAAATCAACGCACAGGTTATTACAATTCACCCGGGAAGAAGAACTGCAAAAAGACCTCCTGGTGAAAAAGACCAGGAAAGACTTTACGATTTTCTGAAAAGAGTGAAAAAAGCACAGGAAGGAAAAAAAATAAAAGTTTCTATTGAAAATATGCAACCAAAAATAAACGCACTTTTAACCAGCCCCGAATCAGTAGAGGAAGTGCTCAATAATGAGAAATGGCTTTATTTCACATTTGATATTGCACATGCTATACAAAAATCAGAAAAAGAAGCGCTTAATTTTGTGGATCACTTCTTTGAAAAAATTGAAAATGTTCATATAAGCGGAGTAAACGGAAAAAAAACACATACATCTCCAAAAAAAAGTAAAATTGCAAAAAAAATATTACAGTGTCTCTCTGATTACAGTTATAACGGACACCTTACACTTGAAATTGATGATTTAAACTTAAAAAGAGAGCTTAAAGCCGCAGAAAAAATAAAATTTCTTAATGAAGAGATATTATTCATGAAGCAATTTTTTGAAACGTAAAATAAAGATAACAAATTTCCTGTTAAAAAACGATAAAATAGTTTATATTCCTTTAGAGTCATATAAATAATTGATATTGCATTTATGAATAAAAGGAATAATGCAGCCGCATATGCGGCGTGGAAACAATGATTGAAAATAGCTTAGGATTTTTTCTTTTTTTTCTGTGTCTGATGTTTTCAGGCTTTTTTTCAGGATCAGAAATTGCTTTGGTCTCAATAAACCATGCAAAGGTCAGAACTCTGCTTGAACAAAAAAAGAGAGGAGCCAAAGCACTTTCGATATTAAAAGAGAACACTGACCACCTGCTCATTGCTATCCTTATTGGAAACAATGTTGTAAATGTTGCAGCGGCATCCATTGCAACAGCAATAGCTATTGACATTTACGGTGATGTGGGAATAGGCATTGCAACAGCAGTCGTTACAATCCTGATGCTTATATTTGGAGAGATAGGCCCCAAGACTTACTCTGCAAGGCATCCGGAGAAGGTTGCTCTGTTCGCATCAAAATTCATACTGTTCTTTTCGTATATTCTGACACCAATTTTGTGGATATATGACGGATTCAAAAAAATATTCAATGTTGAAACAGATTTCACCCGTCCCATGGTCACAGAAGAAGAGATAAAGCAGTGGATAGATGTTGGGGAAGAGAGCGGGACAATAGAGGAAGAAGAGCATGAAATGCTCTACCGCGTATTCAGATTTACAGACACCATCGCACGCGAGGCAATGACTCCACGCGGCGATGTTAAGATGATAAGCGATAGCAATACACTTGAAGAAGCAATAGATATCTTCAATGATACAGGTTTTTCAAGGATTCCTGTATATCATGAACAGGTAGACAATATTACCGGCGTCTTAAATGTCAAGGACGTATTCGCTACAGTTTACAATAAAAAACAGGGAATAAAAATACCTGATTTGATATATGAACCTGCCTTTGTCCCGGAGAGCAAAAATATTGACGAACTTTTAAATGAACTCCAGAGGAATAAGACCCATCTTGCCATTGTAGTTGACGAATATGGAACATTTGCCGGCGTTGTGACAATGGAAGACATACTCGAAGAACTTGTGGGAGAAATTCTTGACGAATTCGATGAGGAAGAACCCCAGATTCAGAAAATTGATGAAGGTATATTTCTAATAGATGCGGGGACCCGGGTTTCAAGAATAAACGAGGAACTACAGATTAATCTGCCCCTTTTGGAGTCATATGAATCAATAGGCGGACTTTTAATTGACAGACTAGGCCACATCCCAAAACGCGGGGAGATAATCAGTCTTGAAAACGGAATCGAAATGCAGGTAATGAAAATGAGAGGCAGAAAAATTGTAGAGATAAAACTTTCCATGCCGGGCCATGAGAAAGATATACAATAACTATTCATCTTTTAACTCGCAAAACTGTTATCATGAAACGCATCGCAGTGCTTGCCTCAGGCAGAGGTTCAAATTTTCAGGCGATTATTGACAATGTCAATAACGGTAATATTAATGCCAGGATAGTTTGCCTGATAACAGACAAGACATATGCTTATTCTGTTAAAAGAGCAGAAAATGCAAGTATACCTGTAAAAATTATTGATTACAGCTCCTTTGAAAGCAGAGAAGAGTACAACAAAAAACTTCACGATTCAATGGTGGAATTAAATGCAGATCTTTTTGTTCTTGCCGGATATATGCGCCTTCTTGACAAAAGAACAGCAAAAGAATTTCATGGGAAAATGATGAATATCCACCCTGCGCTTTTACCTGCATTTTCAGGCCTTCATGCCCAGAGACAGGCTATCAGCTATGGTGTAAAAGTGGCAGGCTGCACTGTGCATTTTGTTGATGAAGGAATGGACACAGGCCAGATTATTCTCCAGCATGTTGTGCCGGTTTTTGATGATGATGATGAGGAAAAACTGACTGAAAGAATATTGAAAGAAGAGCATATAGCTCTTCCAAAGGCCATTAAGCTTTTTTGCGATGACATGATAAAAATTGAAGGCAGAAAAGTCCACATTTTAAACAATTGATAAGATGAAATTATTTCTCCATTTGTATTATACAATTTAAAAACCAATATGTATAGACACTATATTGAAGCCTGATTTCTAAGGGAGAGTCCACAATTCCTATGGCAAAACGAAATGACAAATCAAAACAGAAGGCATTAGCAAAAGAAAGAATAATCCGCCTTTTTGAAATAGCCGACGGTTTTTTAAGGAATCATCCCTCCTTCAGTACAAACTGCATAAAACATGCAAAGAAAATCTCAATGAGGTACAGGATACGAATTCCAAAACCTTACAACAGAAGATACTGCCGAAAATGCTGCAGTTATCTTATACCAGGATATAATATGAAAATAAGAGTTCATAGAAGAAAAGTAATTGTGACATGTGAGGTTTGTGGCAATATACGCAGATATCCAATATCGGAGAAAGAAAACAAATGATACAAAAAGACTTTAAAAAAGATCTGAATCAGCTAAAAGCAACCCTATGGATAGGAAAAAAAGGGTGCACCGAAAATACAATTGAAGAGATACGCAGGCAGATAAAGGACAATAAACTCATAAAAGTCAAATGGCTGAGAAACACAGATATTGTCCCCGAAAATATCGCAAAACAGAGCCAGACTATTCTGATTCAGGTACGTGGAAGAACAATGGTTCTTGCAAAAGAAAATAAATTACCCGGAAAAAAATCTTAATATCCCATCCATTTTATTGTAATTTGTAATAACTTTTCTTTTAAATTCAAATTCAATCTCAAAAGGTATAAAAGGATATCTTTCCAATATATAGAGACTGCTAATTTACCATGAACTTCACCTAGTGAATTTCATGTAAAACGTCGTAATCATTTGATCAACGGCGCTTAGCATAAATTAGAGAGTGGTTAGAAAATGACAACAGTATATGATATCCCACCAGATGTCTTAATCGCAAAAGTGGCTGGCGAGCTTAAACAGCTCGATACGATCAAGGCACCTGAATGGGCAGAATTTGCTAAAACAGGCGTGCACAAACAAATGCCGCCTAAAGAGGAAGACTGGTGGTTCACACGCGCAGCATCTGTTATGCGCCGTGTTTACATTGACGGACCTGTAGGTGTTCAGAGATTAAGATCATTCTACGGCGGAAAAAAGAACCGTGGTACAAAGCCAAACCAGTTTAGGAGAGGCTCCGGTTCAGTAACACGCAAGGTACTTCAGCAGCTTGAATCTACAGGATTCATCCAAAATACACCGGAAGGTCGTGTTATCTCCTCTGAAGGCAGAAAATTCATTGATGGCGTTGCACACAGCGCCAAAGAAAGCGTAGCAGAATCTATTCCGGCAATACTCAAGTACTAAACCAGGTGTTCTAAATGGGTGACGACGAACTGGCAGAAATTCGCAGAAGACGTATGGCAGAGCTCCAGAATCAACAGATGGGGCAGGGAGCAATGGAAGATGAGATGCAGAAGCAAAAGCAGGCTGAAAATCAACTTCACCTTGCGCTAATGCAGATTCTCGAACCTGAAGCACGTGAGCGTTTAAATACCATTAAAATGACAAAACCTGAGTTTGCAAAAGCTGTTGAACAGCAACTCGTTATGCTCGGACAGAGCGGACGTCTGAAAGGACGTGTAACAGACGAGCAGCTGAAACATCTTTTAAGGCAACTTGTACCGGAAAAGAAAGATTATAACATCACACGCAGGTAATGAAAACCGGAGTACTCTTCAGCGGAGGTAAAGACAGTGCTCTTGCAGCACTGATGCTTTCAAGAGATTATGAAGTTGAACTCAACACCTTTGTCTTTAATAAAGACAGTAACATATCAGGTGTTGAAAAAGCTGCAGAAATCCTGGGATTCCCTCTGATCAAAAGAGTATTTGAAGAAGGACTGCTTGATATTGTGATGGATATGATGGTTGAAAACAGATGTCCGAATGATGCCATCAACTTTGTGCACAGGACCGCCATATGTTCTCTTTGCAGAGAATATGATGTAATAGGGGAAGGAACACGCCTGAATGATCGTGTTCCCATGCTGGATTATGGCGAGGTTCAAAGCCTCGAAGGAAAATATAACAGCGCCCTCGTGCGACCTCTGCTCGGATTTGGAAGAAGAGAAGTCAACCGGCTTGTTGAAAAGCACTTCATTGTTGAATACGGTGAAACAGGCAAAATCAAAAACGGGGACTACGAAAATGAAATCCGTGCAGCATTCAGGGCCAAAGGTATTGATCCATACAAAATATTTCCCGGCCACCACGAGCAGTCTCTGGTTTCAGGGAAAGCCTGTCATATTTAAAGTGGTGAATTAAAATGAGCAAACTATCAAAAGCTAGAAAAATGAGACTTGCCAAAGCATGCGAGCAGAATCGCCGCGTGCCGGCATGGGTTATGATAAAGACAAAACGCAATGTTGTGACTCACCCCAGGAGACGCAACTGGAGACGTAGTAAACTGAAGGTGTAAGCGAAATGGCAGACATATTAAAAGAACAAATCTACGTAATTCCTCTTCGCGATGTAAAGATGGCTCCACGCTGGAAGCGAAGCCCAAAAGCGATTAAGGTAATTCGTGCTTACCTCACGCAGCACATGAAAAGCGAAGACATCAAAATTGATGCAAGTATCAATGAGAAGATCTGGGAACGCGGAAGCCAGAAACCACCAAGAAAAATCCGTGTTCGCGCAATGAAATTTGAGGACGGACAGGTTCAGGTAGAACTTGCCGAAGAGTGAAATGACAGAAACGATTGACTTCGCTGGTGACGAAAATATTGGTGTATACACACGCGTATTTGAGGATTTTGCATTTGTTCCAATAGATGCCTCTGAAGAGTACGTAAGTGCTATTGAGAAGAGATTTGGTATTGAGGTCGTTAAGACCACAATACAGGGAAGTTCGATCATAGGCTCACTGCTTGCAGGCAACAGCAGAGGAATTATTGCAACAGGACTTGCAACACAGGAAGAATCTGCACTCTTAAAGAGTTATTCAGATGTTATGTTTCTTGGCAGAACCATGAATGCTGCAGGAAACATTATTCTGGCAAATGATGAGATTGCAGTTGTTCACCCTGAAATGCCTGACAGATATGCAGAAAAGATTTCAGAGTTTCTTGATGTCCCCGTTATTATGATGGCTATAGGAGGCATTCCAACAGTTGGTATGGCAGGAGTTGCCACAAACCGTGGAATCCTTCTAAATTCAGGAGTAACAGCACAGGAAATAAAGGAAATCGAAGAGATTACTGATCTCCCCATAGGTACAGGTACCATAAATATGGGTAGCAATCTTGTTGGAACAGGACTGATTGCAAACAGTAAATCCTATCTTGCAGGAATATCTACAAGTGGATATGAACTTGGAAGAATAGAAGAAGTATTTAGTTTTGAATAAGGAGTTTTACAAATGGCAGACCAAAAATATGAGGTAACGGGAAGCTTTAAGAACGGCTATGATTATCAGCCTTTCACAAAAGAAATTTCCGCACCTAACGACAAACAGGCCTCCGAAAGACTTTACAATGTAATCGGAAGCAAACACCGTCTAAAGAGAAATTATATCAAAATAGACGGCATTAGATTGATCGATGGTGAATAAATTGGAAAAGGTTGACCCTCGTGAAGTACAAATGCTTCAGCAGTACCTAAACGAGTTTGGACAGGAAATAGAGGCATACTCCGCTCAACTTCAGATGATTGAGCAGCGCAGACTTGAATCCCTGACTGCGGTTGACACAATTAATACCATAAAGGAAAACCCTGAAAATACTGTCCTTCTCCAGATAGGCGGCGGTGCATCAATAAAGGTAAAACCAATTGAGAAAGATAAAATTTTCCTGAACATTGGATCTGATGTAGTAGTTGAGCATAACTGTGAAGACACTGCATCATACCTTAATGACCGCGCAACTGAGATGGAAGCACTTGAGAAAAAGATAACTGAATCTATTTCACAGATGCAAAAACAGGCAAATGACATTGCCAAAAAGTTAGAGGGTGCATATAAACAGATGCAGCCTTAAAAGGCATAAAATTGAGCTCTGATCAGTTATGTTCAAGTCTCTTAAAGATAAACTGAAAGGTGTTTCAAAGAAGTTAGGTTCCCGGATTGATGATACAATCGATGCGGATATTTCTTCAGGGGATTTAGAACAAACCCCTGAATCCGCAGGGAAATGCGAAACACAAGTTGTAAAAAAATCAGAAGAACCTGTTTTTTTAAATGAAACAAAAAAGACATCCTTTACTGAAAAAGTAAAGGTTTTAGTCACCGAAAAAGAGATTTTTTTATCAGAAAAAGATATCAGAGAGCCTCTCGAAGAGCTCGAAATTATCCTTCTGGAAAATGATGTGGCTTTTGATGCGGTTGATGCAATCATGTCACATATGAAAAATGATCTGGTGGGTAAAAAAAGAAAAATAAGAACAACGTCAGAAGAATTTGTAACTGAAGCCCTGAAAAGTGCACTTCTTGAAGTTCTTGGTAAAGCCTTTTTTCTTACAGAATATATTGACACACACGAAAAGCCGGTGAAGATTCTCTTTACAGGTGTAAACGGTGCAGGAAAGACAACAACAATAGCCAAGATTGCACATTATCTTAAGAAAAACGGTTATTCTGTTGTCATAGGTTCAGGAGATACTTTTCGTGCCGGCGCCAACGAACAGATGAAGACGCATGCAGAAAGAGTAGGTGTCAAAGTTATCAATCATCAGGAAGGTGCTGACCCTTCAGCAGTTCTCTTTGATGCAGTAAGCTATGCAAAGGCACACAAAATTGACGTTGTTCTTGCAGATACCGCAGGAAGATTCCATAACCGTTCTAATCTGATGAACCAGCTTGAAAAAATTAAACGTGTCATGAAGCCTGACATTGTAGCCTATGTAGATGAGGCAGTAGCAGGAAATGATGCAGTAATAAGAGCTGAAGAATTCAATAACACGATAGGAACCGACACTGTGGTTCTTACAAAAGCTGATATGGATACAAGGGGCGGTGCTGCAATTTCAATCACCCACACAATAAAAAAGCCGATAATGTTTCTCGGAGTAGGCCAGGGTTACGATGATGTAATACCTTTTGAACCCGAAAAGGTAGTCAATGAACTTCTTGGAGTTGATAACTGATGCTTGACCGTCTTGGTTCCGGCCTTAAGGATGCCATGAAAAAACTGGCAGGCAAAACTGTCATAGACAGAGCAGCAGTTGATGAGCTGGTAAAAGATCTTCAGCGTGTCCTCCTGCAGTCAGATGTCAATGTTAAGCTTGTTATGGGCCTTTCCAAGGCCATAAAACAGCGTTCCCTTGACGAAGAACCCCCTAAGGGAATGAATGTCAGGGAACATGTACTCCACATAGTCTATCAGGAACTTGTAAAACTGATGGGTGAGGACTGTGAAGTTTCACTCGGTGTCCAGACCATCCTTATGGCAGGCCTTCAGGGAAGCGGAAAAACAACAACCACAGGGAAACTTGCACGTTATTTTCAGAGAAAAGGTCTTCGTGTAGGCGTGATCTGTGCGGATGTTTTCCGTCCAGGTGCATATGATCAGCTCAAAACGCTCTGCAACAAGGTGAATGTTCCATGCTACGGGGAGCCCGGAGAAACAGATGCCGTAAAGATAGTTCAAAACGGCATTAATGAACTTAAAAATGTAGAAGTACTCCTCATAGATACACAGGGCAGACATGCCCTTGAAGACGATCTTATCGAGGAGATAATCTTACTTAACGAACTTACCAAAGCAACCCACAGATGGCTTGTAATTGACGCGGCACTCGGACAGCAGGCACGTGAACAGGCAGCCAGGTTCCATGAAGCCATTAATGTGGATGGTGTAATCATCACAAAAATGGATGGAACTGCAAAGGGTGGCGGTGCATTGTCAGCTGTCGCAGAGACAGGTTCAGGGATAGTCTTTATAGGAAGCGGAGAGACAATCGAAGATCTTGAACGCTTTGATCCTGACAGTTTTATCTCCCGTCTTTTGGGAATGGGGGATCTCCATGCGTTAATGGAACGTGCCGAAGAGGCAATGGGTGATCAGGAGCTTGATGTAAACGCGATGATGAAAGGAAAATTCACCCTTCGCGATATGTATAAGCAGCTGGAATCTCTCAAAAAAATGGGCCCTCTAAAGCAGGTTATGTCAATGCTCCCACTCGGCGGTCTTGAGATACCACAAGATGCTTTTGATGTCACAGGAAAGAAGATGGAACGCTACAAGTTTATAATGGACTCAATGACAAATGAGGAACTGGATAATCCATCCATTATAAGCGGCTCGCGTGTCCAGCGTATTTCAATAGGTGCAGGTGCCACACCCGAGGAAGTCAGGGAACTTCTGAAGTACTACAAGACAATGCAGCGCACTTTAAAAGGATTCAAAGGTATGGGCGGCGGAAAGTTCAATATGCAGCGCATGATGAAGAAGTTCGGCGGGATGCAGAATTGATAAAGCGTTTTCTGGTAATCGGGCATAAAGCCCTTACCACAGGCAAATTTTCCTTAAGCGATATGCCCGGAAGTGCAGGAAGAATGGACGTTCTCTGCAGATGCATCAATTCCAGCTTTTTTTTGTCACATTCACTAAGAAATGACGTGGAATGCTACCTTGTTCTGCTTGGAGAGCCGGGCCCTTCAAAGATCGTTCTAATCAGGGGAGATGAGGTCAAATACCTTAGTCCGGATGAGAGGAGTGCAGGTTCACTCCTGAAAAAAGCTCTTGATCTTCCGTGTGGTGAAAAATTCAGGGAATCAACAAAGGGAGTGTATGTTAAAAAAGGTGATCTGAAAAACCTTCTTGATGAATTTGAATTTGCACTTCTGGATGAAAACGGAACAGACATCAGAGAGCTAAAAGACGTTCCTGTTTCATATATTCTCTCAGATCACCAGAACTTTTCAGAGGAAGAAAAAGAGATGATAAAAGATCTGCCCGTAGTTTCGGCAGGTCCTAAAATCATGCATGCAGATCACACAATTACAGTCATACTCAACGAACTTGACAGGAGAGATCTATGACGGATATAATAGAAATTACAGAAAAAATCCTTGAATACGGACCTGTCTGCGATCACTGCCTGGGCAGAATGTACGGTAAAAGTTCATACGCTCTTTCAAATGCAGAGAGAGGAAAATCTATGAGAGTCGCCCTGGCTCTCGAAAAGAACACACCATACAAAAAGGAAGAGGATACCTGCTGGATATGTGAGAATCTTTTTGATAAAACAAAAATATGGGCAGAAAAAATAAAAGAGGCACTCAAACCGTATGAACACAAGACAATTCTCGTCGGATGCAGGGTGCCGCCTCTTATCACAGAGAGCGAAGAGATGCTCTGGACAGATCTTTCTCTTCAGCACCCTGAACCTATAAAGGCAGAGTTTAACAGAGAAACAGGAAAGGCCTTAAGCGCCATTACAGGAAGTCAGGTGGACTTCAAACGTCCTGACATTGTAATTATCTGTGATCTAGCATCAGAAGATGTTGAGATCCAGGTAAATCCTCTCTACATCTACGGCAGGTACATGAAGTACGAAAGAGGTATCCCGCAGACGCGCTGGCACTGCAGGGAATGTCAGGGGAAAGGATGTGAAAGATGTAACTTTACAGGCAGAATGTATGCAGACTCAGTTGAAGAGCTCATAGGAAGGCCTGTAATAGAAGCATGCGATGCAACGGATGCAATACTTCATGGCGCAGGAAGGGAAGATATTGACGCCAAAATGCTGGGAACAGGAAGGCCTTTTGTTCTGGAGATAACTGAACCCAGAAAAAGAACTGTATCCCTAAAAGAGCTTGAGGCGCTTGTAAACATCAGCGCAGAAAACAGGGTCGCAATAACCCTGGATCACATCAGTGATCGGCATGAGGTGGAAACCCTTAAATCCGGAAAAGCGCATAAAAAGTACAGCATTCTGATAGAAATAGACGGCGATTTTTCCGAAAATGATGTCAAATCAGCCCTTAATGGCCTCAAAGGGGTGACAATAAACCAGCGCACCCCTGACAGAGTTTCCCATAGGAGGGCAGATCTTGTCAGAAAACGCCAGTGTCTGGATATAGAGTGTAATGGTGTTGAGGACGGTAAATTCAGGATAACAGTCCTTGGAGATGCCGGCCTTTACATAAAAGAACTCATATCAGGTGACGGAGGAAGGACAAAACCAAGTCTGTCCGAAGAACTCGGATCCCCCGCCCACGTTATCAGTCTTGATGTAATAATGGTTGAAGGGGTTGTCCCTGAAAACCAAAATGAATTGGAGAATTAAAAATGGCACATCACAATGGTCAGAGAAAAAAGACACGCTATAAGTTTCAAAAAGATCTAAGAAGACGTGGTCTTGCACCGGTAACAACTGTAATTCAGCAGTTTGATGAAGGACAGAAAGTTCACATCGTAGTAGATCCAAGCGTTCAGACAGGTATGCCTCACCGCAGATTCCATGGAAAGACTGGTGTCATACTTGGAAGACAGGGACGCGCATGGGTTCTTGAAATAAAGGACGGCAATGCAACTAAAATTGTTGTCACAAGACCACAACATCTAAAACCACAGAAACTATAATCATTTTTTAATAGTGATTGGCATGAAAGTTAAAGGAATTATTAGCGAAGAGAGAATTACACTTCCGGAATTACGTGAGGCTCTGCTCAAAGTAGAGGCTGCACGACTTGAAAGCGGAAAAGAAATGTCATATGAACTGCGTAGAAGCATTGAGCATGCCAATCACCTCTCCAAAACAAGTGCTGAGAATTCAAGGGAACTGGTTGAAAAACTGCAGACTCTTGAAAAGATGAAGCCCGATATTGCATACAGAATTACAACAGTCATGCCCAAATCAAGGGATGAACTTCGTGCAATATATGCAAAAGAACGCTTCACTCTCTCAGGCGAAGAGCTTGATGAAATTCTTGACCTTGTAATGGCTCACTTCTAATTTAAAAGGGGGGTTTTCTTTTTATGAAAGATGACAGGAAAGAGCTGTATGCAATAATTATTGATGTCCTTCCTATGACCGGCATGGGCGATTCACGTCGCCCACAGTTCAAGAAGGAACACTTAGTTCAGGCTATGGGCATAGAACAGTTTAAACTTCTTGAACTTGTACCTAAAGTAACAGACCTTCAGGCAAATGACAGAGTTTACATAGGGGATAAGGAAAGAGACCAGATTGAGAGAGTTAAACGCCGCATAAGCTATAAAGATCTCACCCAGACAGCAAAGCTTGAACTCCCTTACGCTGTTGAGAGCAGAGTCAGGGAAAATGAAGGAAAATATGTGGACTTTTTTAATAAGGCAGTCCCCATTACATCAAAACAGCATATGCTCCATCTTCTCCCGGGAATCGGCAAGAAACTACTATGGGAAATACTTGATGAACGTGAGAAAAAGCCCTTTGCAAACTTTGCAGATATAAGTGAACGCATAAAGGCTATTCCACATCCTGAGCAGATGATTGTAAAAAGAATTCTCGAAGAGATAGAAGATCCAAACATCAAATATCATCTTTTTACATCCAAATGAGAGCCCCTCACGATCAGCATTTTCTGTCTGACACAGAAGCAGTGAAAAAAATATCTGAATTCACTGATGTAAAAGGAATAAAAGTTCTTGAAATCGGCCCGGGGAGAGGTGTACTAACACGTGCACTTTTAGACAGAGGAGCAGAGGTCATTGCTATAGAGCTTGACAAAACTTTAATCCCACATCTTGAATCACTTTTTAAAAATGAAATTAAATCAAAAAAAATTACTCTTATTCAGGGAGATGCAATCAGATGCAATATCCCGCCATTCGAAAAAGTTGTGGCAAACCTTCCTTATTCAGCTTCTTCAAAGATTACATTCCGCTTAATTGAAATCGGTTTTACCGAAGCCATTCTTATGTACCAAAAAGAATTTGCACAGAGAATGATTGCACTTCCGGGCACAGGAGATTGCGGAAGACTTTCTATAATGGTTCAGACGTATGCAAAAGTCATGCCCCTTTTAGAGTTAAAACCTGAATCATTCCTGCCACCTCCCGAAGTGGATTCATGGGTTGTAAGAATAAACCCAAAAACTGAACTTACATATCCAATAAAAGATCATAAATTTTACTCTGATTTGGTACGTGAACTGTTTTCGCACAGAAGAAAGACAATTAAAAAGAGCCTTAAAACATCTTCCTCTATTCTCGGAACTGAAAAAGTTGACATGATGCTTGCAAAAATTCCGGAAGAGATTCTTAAAAAACGCCCGGAAGAACTTACACTAAAAGAGTTCTCAATTATTGCGAATATTATTGCATAAATTGATTTTAATATAATTCATAGTCACAATTTCATAAAATTTACTTAAAGAGTAATTCAGGACACTTATTGATTCTGTCCAATTAGTAAATCCAATATAAAAAATTTTCTTTAATTTTTGAAGTATATCTTTAATATAAATGTTATAAAAAAGTAGAAATTCTATAATGATGTTAATATATATTGATGGGCTTTCTGAGATGGCTGGGGAAGAAAATACGAATTAAACTAAGTTTTTATTATCCTGTTAATGAAGATAAAGTATCAAATTATGCACGCAAGAAGGCAAGATATTATGCAAATAATAGTTATCTACATAATACTGTAAAATATTTTAAAGGCAAAAAAAATTATTACAAAGTCAAAATTATAACTGAAAAATACAGTGGTAAACAGATCTGGAAAATTTCAAGAAAAAAAAAGGTTTTTTCAAAAAGTTATGATTCATTAATTGGACTGGTATTTATTTTATTAGTGTTTTTGGTCTCTATTACTGCAGTAAACACAATATTTCCTACAGAAGTTGAGCAGATAGATACAAAAAATCTGATCCAAATAGCAGAATCAACACCATTGGATGGACTATTATATGGTTTAGATATTAAAGACCGTGACGAAATATATTTGACAGGTCCATCAGAGAGAAGTTATTATTATAAATACGGAGATCTTGAAGGTTATATTGATTTTACCCTTTACGATGGATTTTATAGTGATTTAAAGGAACAATCACACACCTACTCAAATGATGAGATAGAAGTATATGAAAAACTTCTGCAAAATAAATACCAGGACAGATATTTACAGCCATTTGTTGACGCAATAAAAACAAAAACATCCTTGCAGGATGAACAAGTAAGAATTGCAGTTAGCATAGTCCAGCATTTGGAATATAGTAATAATTATTGGAACTCCTATGACTGGAAGTATCCATATGAAACCCTTTACAACAAAAAAGGTGTTTGTTCTGATAAATCAGTCTTATTAGCCTATTTAATTGGAAAACTAGGGTATGATGTAGTAATCCTCAACTTTGATCAGGATTCTCATGAAGCAGTTGGAATAAAGACTTATGATGGTCTCAATTTTAAAAATACTGGGTATTCTTTTATTGAAACAACAACTCCTACAATTATCACTTATGAACCAAAGGATTATTATGGAATTAACGGAGGTCTTACAAGTCCCACAGACATTATAGACCTATGGGACGGAACTAAAATACTAACCGTTAAAGATGATAGTAGAGACGCTAATCTGCTTTCAGAATATGATAATAAATATTTACTCGAACAATCAGAGTATGATTCGTGGTTGTATTTAGTTAAAAAATACGACATTCAGGTTAATGAGCCAGACTAATAGAGAAGCAGTAAAAAAACTAAAAAATATTAACCTTTTTTATCAGCAGATAAATTATTGATAATTTCCTGCTGATATTTTGTAATCATCATAAATTCAGCAACATCTTTTTCTTATTGTCATATATTAAAATTTATTTCCCTGCCTGTTAATGCATCAATACAGACTATCCTTTCCTCATATCCCACTGCCACAATGACTCTGAATACCGGATAATAAAAAGTATTGAATTCAATAGTTTCAGAAGTAGGCTCAATAACCTTAAAAATAGTCCTGATATCACCCTCGTCAACTATACTTTTTTCAGTCAGTCCATCATCCAAAGGCCCCATTCCAAGATCAGGGAAAAGATCTCTGGTTTTTAAAGAAGGCAGCGGATGAGACACAAGAGGAACATAGACCGGTTTTTCAGATTCCCCTATCGTCTCAGACTGCGTGATTAATTTTTTATTTTCAAGATTTGATAATGATTTTTCAACAGTTTTTTTATTAAACCTTGTCTGTGCTTCAAGCCCGGCAGCGGTCTCTCCCTTAATCGACATTGCATCAAGAATTACTATAGAAGGTTCATCAAGACCAATGTACTCAGAAATACACGGTTTGTGTTTAAACCCTGAGGATAATTCAACCCCCATGCCGTTTCTTCCGTCTATCAAAAATGAAGATTTCTTTGCAGACTTTTTGATGAGTCCTCCAATGTACTTGACGGAGACATGAATCAAAGGGACATACACTATATCAGCTGACAAAATTTTTTCATCCACCCCAAAACCCAGTCTTTTTTTCTTCAGTCTCCCAAGTACAATTTCAAGGGCTTCATCTCTCTCAATAAGAGGGACCACAGCTTCCTTTTTTATTCTCTCGGCAATAAGCGGTTTTGATCTTCTGGGGGGAGACTTCGGTTTTGCGGCAGGTTTTTTTTCAGAGACTTCTTCTTTTATTTTTACTTCTTTTAACGGAGTTAATTTTTCCTTTTCATTCACTAAAACAATTTCATCTGTTATGATCTCCACAGATTCATCATCAGGATTATTATGAAAATCCAGATCCAAATCATCGGATTCAGGCTCTTCAGGAGACTCATCCGCCTCTGTAATATCTCTGTATTCCAGAAGTGGTGTTATTCCACAATGCTGTGTTTCGCGATTCCCAAACCTCATCTTTGTCTTCTCTGCAATCAGACTTCCCATTATATAAAAATCACCGGGATTTAAAGTGGTTAACTCCTCAACTTCCTGTTTTGAGCTGAAAAACAGACCTACCGCCTTTAGATCATTTTCAATTGAAAGCTTTCCGATAATCTGACTATTACACTGCGAAAGAACATTTTTTGTGACAATTGCCGGCCTTTGTGTTGCAACCATTATCCCAAGCCCTCTCTTTCTGCCCCTTCTTGAAATTTCCTCAATCTTTTTTATCGAGTCTTTTGACTGTGGTATGAATTTATCTGCCTCTTCAACTATCAGAAGATATGGTTTTCTCTGTTCGGTTGCAACATCATAGAGAGCATGTACCATTTTTGTAACACGTGGTATCATGTCCACTTCAGATACATCAAAAATAACAGGCCTGCTCTCTGAAACTGCTCTCTGTAAAATATGATGAATATTTACCTTTTCAATATCATAGTCCATCTTTATCCCGTCGCATTCCGAATCTCCCCCCTGCGCACCTATCCACCATATATTATCAAATTTTTCTTTGAGTGAGTAATATTCCCCTTCAGTATCTATAAGACAAAAACCAATCTTGTTTCTGCACATTTTCTCGCAAAGAACTGCAATACTCCAACTTTTTCCGGCTCCCGACTGGGCAATAATGCAGGTCCTGCCGGTAACAAGCTCCTGTGCATCAACAAAAAATTCACGCCCTCCGGCTTTTCCTATTTTAATTTCCATATATTTCCTTATCTCGATATTTAGGATTCAAAAGCTTTTAAGAATATTTGTTTGTGTAAATTTTAAATTCGCTATACAACCGAAAAAAATTTAAATATAATTTCTTTTTGAGTTAATTTTAAATTGTCTGCTGTCAAGTATAGCATGCCGGCCTTTTCCCGTATAATGTGAAACACTGGTTCTTTAACCAACAGGAAACCGTCCGGCACATTTTATCTTTCCTGACTTTTTTGATAAATCAATAATTAAAAATAAACTGATATCAGTTATTTAATTAAAAAAGGTGAAATAAGAATGCCCGATTACCACGAACAGGTTTACCAGCCCGAAGATGATACCTATCTGCTATTAAAATGTGCATTAAAAGAAGCAGGGCCGGAGGATAAGATACTGGAAGTCGGGACAGGAAGCGGGCTCATTGCTAAGGAGATGTCAAAAATATCAAAGAATACTATTGCTGTTGATATAAATCCCCATGCATGTATCTCTGCAAAACGAACAGGAGTTGAAATCATAAGATGTAATCTCCTCTCCTGCATTAAAGGCAAATTTGATCTGATATTATTCAATCCCCCCTATCTTCCGACAATGCCTGAGGAAAGAGTCAGTGACTGGCTTGAATATGCACTTGATGGCGGAGAAACCGGACGCGAAACCATTGAAAAATTTGCAGATATGCTCGGAAATATAATGTCTGAGAACGGAAGATGTCTTCTTTTAGTCTCTTCACTCACAGGAATTAAAGAGATTTCAGATTATCTCTCAAATCTGGGTCTTTTATCTCTTATAATAGCAGAAAAACAGGTTGAAGATGAAAAACTCTTCATATTAAGGATAATACACGATATGTGCAGACTTTAATTTTTAAACAGTGGAAAAAAATATTTTCATCTACTTAATATGCATACTATCATGAAAAGAAAAAAAATTACATTTTTGAATAGAGTTTATTGAATAAAGCCATTTAATGGAATTTTTTTCAAATTAAAGGACAAAAATAAATATAATAAACCATGATAATAAAAGGAGGTAATATTATGGACGAAGTAGTAATTATCGAAAGTGAATTCACCCCGGTAAACTGGTGGATCTTTCTTCTTCAGGGGCTTATTGCAATAATATTTGGAGGAATTGCACTTGTATGGGCACCGATTGTCGTTGATGTGTTTGCGTATTTTATCGGAGCACTCATCATTCTCTACAGTATATCTACAATTCTCAAAGGTTTTGTGAAAAAAGATGAGGCCAAAACAAGGGCAATACTTATTGTTGTTGGAATTATAGGCCTCCTGATTGGTATTTTAGCTGTTTTAAATATTGAAATATTATGGCTGACAATAGCTGTATTAATCGCAATGTGGGCTTTTATTACGGGTTTTGGTGATCTCTGGCTGGGTCTTACTGCAGAGAAAGAAAACGGATGGTATCGCATTCTTCTTGTAATATCAGGCATAATTGCCCTGATTCTGGGTATGTTCCTTGTAATATTCCCAATAATGGGAACAGTTTTAATCGTTCAGGTAATTGGTCTGTTTACAATAGCAATGGGTATTGTAGGCATTATTACCGGATTTATGGTACAGGGTAAATTAAGCAACTAAATAAATTTACCAGATAAAAAAACCTGAAAATTCAGGTTTCACTTGTCTTTTTTTAAAAGGTTTCAGCTTCTCATAAAAAGAGAATCAAGTTTTGATCTTGAAAAAACAATTATTGTGGGTCTGCCATGAGGACAAGTATATGGCAGCTCGGTTTTTGAAAGCTGGGTTATCAGACGTGACATCTGCTCTTCTGTGAGAGTTGAACCGGCCTTTATAGCCGCTCGGCATGCGATTGTTGTTGTTATTTTTTCCTTTTTTTCTTCAAGTGTCTTTGTATTTTCATCCATCAGATCAAAAATAATATCCCTGATGATTTCAGTCCCTATTCTTTTTCCAAGGATCATAGGAACTGATCTTACTGCAAATGTATTCTTTCCAAACTCCTCAACTAAAAAACCCTCATCAGCAATAAATAAAATGTTAGAAAGTAAAACTTCAGCTTCATGACTTTTTAGTGTTAAAATGGCAGGCACCAAAAGTTCCTGTGAATTTTTACCTGAATTTCTGACTTTTAAGATCTGATCATAAAGAATTCTCTCATGGGCCGCATGCTGATCAATTATTACAAGTTCATCACCTTTTGCGGATTTCATTCTTGCAATAATATATGCTGAGTCATACTGCCCGATTACTTCCATAGGAGGAAGCTTCATCTCACCGGAGTTATTTTCCTCAAAATTTTCAGTAAGCCTTAACTGATTATCAGTTGCTGAAAAACGTGGATGATAACCACTCTTATGTTCAGCCTTTATTTTTCCAGTTGAATGCGGGATTTCGTACCGGGTTGTTTCGGATTCTACCTGGAAAATAGATTTTTGAGATTCTTCAATATTATATGATACTTTTTCACTACTGTTATCCTTTCCTGAAATATCATTTATGAGATTTCCCGATTTTAAAATTTCACGGACAGTGGATGATATCTCATCAACTATCTCCTTTTCCCTTGACAACCGAACTTCTCTTTTTGCAGGATGAACATTGACATCAACGATTGCTTTGTCAATTATAATGTTTAAAAATGCAGCAGGATATCTTTCTTTTGAAAGAAGAGTCCCATATCCTCTTTTAATTGCCCTAATAATTACCGGAGAAGAGACAGGGCGATTGTTTATTGAGATAAATATCTGTCTGGAGTTTGGGTAATTAAGATTTTGTACAGAACAAAGACCGTCAATCATCATAAAGGGGCTTTTCGACCTGACAAAAAGAAGATTATCAGTCATATCCCTGCCATGAATATATGAAACTGTCTCAAGGAGAGAATCAGTCCTTATTGTTGAAAGTTTCTCCTTGCCGTTATGAATCAGCTGAAAAGAAACCGATGGATTTGCAAGTGCTGTGTTTTCCATTGCAGCGTAAATATGATTGAATTCGGTCTGCCTTGACTTGAGAAATTTTTTCCTTGCAGGAGTATTAAAGAAAAGATTTTCGACAAGTATTGTTGTTCCGTCAGGTGCACCAATATCCATAACATCAAGAATATTTCCACCCTCAGCCAGAATTTTTGTTCCGGTAGATACTTCAGACAAACGGGTCTTTGTAATCATTGTAAATTTAGAAACACCTGAAATACTGGAAAGAGCCTCGCCACGAAATCCCATTGTGTGTATGTTTAAAAGATCAGATACATCCTTTAATTTACTTGTTGCATGACGTTTCAGAGACAGAAGAGCCGAATCCCTGTCCATACCAAGACCGTCATCAACAACTCTTATTCTGAATATTCCTCCGGAATCAGAGCCTATATCAACCTTTATTGTAGTTGCACCGGAATCCAGGGAATTTTCAATAAGCTCTTTTACAACAGACGCAGGTCTTTCCACTACCTCTCCTGCTGCAATTTTATTTATTGTCGCCTCATCGAGAATTTTAATGTCCTGTTTTCTCATATTTTCTTTCAATTATCTTCAGCTCCGGACTCATCCTTTAATCCATATAAAAATACAAGTGCTTCCCTGGGACTCATAGAGTCAGGGTCAATCTGCTTTATTTTTTTCAAAACCGGATCTTCTCCTTTTGGAGGTGAAACTGGTTCAGGACTGTCTATTAAAAGCATCTGTGTGTATCGGGGCATTTTTCTGCCTTTATCAAAACAGTACTCTTTCTCCTGTTCTTCTTTTAAAACAGCTTCCGCTTTTGCAATAACTTTTTTTGGTATTCCTGCAAGCCTTGCCACATGAATACCATAACTCCTATCGGTTGCACCGGGAATCAGTTTCCTGAGAAAAACCACATCATCTCCTGTCTCCTTAACTGCAAAATGATAATTTTTAACTCTTTTCAACTCGGCCTCAATATCAACCATCTCATGAAAATGCGTTGCAAAAAGGGTTCGCGGACCCGCCGACTCCCGGCCATGCAGATATTCCAAAACTGCCTTTGCAATCGAAAACCCGTCAAGAGTACTTGTACCCCTTCCTATCTCATCAAGAATTACAAGACTTCTTTCTGTAAAATTATTGAGGATATTTGCAAGTTCAACCATCTCAACCATAAATGTACTCTGCCCGCTTGAAAGATCATCAAAAGCACCGACTCTTGTAAAGATCCTGTCAACGATACCTATCACCGCATTATCGGCAGGCACATAACAGCCCATCTGTGCCATTATACAGATAAGCGCCACTTCCCGCATATATGTGGACTTACCTGCCATGTTAGCCCCGGTAATAATCAGAATCTGGTTATCTGAAGCATCAAGTCCTGTATCATTGGGAACAAAACTATTCTGAAGATTTCTTTCAACTACAGGGTGTCTTCCATTGCTCACAATAAGGCGCTTGGAATCTTCTATTACCGGACGAACATAATTATTTGAATGCGCAATTCCGGCAAGAGTACAGAATACATCAAGAATACCGATGTTTCTTGCAGTCTTCTGCAATTCTTCCACCTGAAGCTTAAGTTTCTCAATCAGATTCTGATAAATTTCATTTTCAAGAGCAGAGAGTTTTTCTTCTGCGTTTGCAATCAGGGACTCTTTCTCCTGTAATTTTGGGATTGTGTACCTTTCAGCATTTGAAGTAGTCTGCTTTCTTACATATTCGGAAGGGACAAGTTTTGCATTTGACTTTGTAATCTCAAGGAAGTATCCGAATACTTTGTTGTATCCTACTTTAAGTGTCTTTATACCTGTTCTCTCACGCTCAGACTGTTGGAAATCCGCTATCCAGTCTTTTCCTGACACTGCAATATATCTGAGTTCATCAAGTTCAGGATTATATCCATCACGTATGATTCCGCCCCCCTTTAGAAGCAGAGGCGGTTCGTCACATATGGCACGTTCAATAAGTGACTTCACCTCAGTCATTTCACTGATATTTTCAAGAGATTTTTTTATCAGCTCAGGACTATCTGAATCAGCGGATTTTAAAACCTGTTTTATTGAGGGAATTTTGCCCAGGGAGTTTTTAAGTGTGACAAGATCACGCGGACCTGCGTTTCCATATGATATCCTGCCTGCAATTCTTTCAATATCCGAAAATTTATTGAGACTGTTACGCACAGAGAAGCGAAGCATCGGAGTATCAACAAAAAATGACACTGCATCAAGACGCCTGTCTATCTCTACTTTTTCTATAAGAGGAGCAGTGATGAAATTTTTTAATATTCTGCTTCCCATTGGTGTTTTTGTGTCGTCTAAAACCCCACAAAGTGATGTGTCTTTACCCTTTGACCTTATATTTTCCAGAACCTCAAGATTACGAAGAGTAATTTCATCAAGAATCATATTACCTGAGGGAACTCTTGCTGAAAATCCCTTTATATGACCAAGTTCTGTCATCTGTGTTTCACAAGCGTATGAAAGACATGCACCGGCAGCAGAGACAGATGCATCCATTCCCATACACCCATAACCTTCAAGGGAGGCTACTTTGAAATGATCCATTAAATATTTTCTTGCAAAATCCGGATTAAAAGCTGATTCCTTATATTCCGTAATAATAATACCATATTGTTTAATATTTTCAGATAGTCCAGATAATTCTGTGGAAGAAATAATGCATTCAGAAGGACTGTATTTTACAATCTCTGAATTTAAATCAGAAAAACCGTTTTTAGAACTGCATGAGGATATGAAAAAATCTCCGGTTGAGATATCCAAAAAAGCAGTACCATATTCCTCCCTTTTTTTGTCGTGGAAAACCGACATCAGATATGAAGAATCTATTGTTCCAAGCATTCCGGAGTCTATTATTGTACCCGGTGTTATTATCCGGACCACGTCACGTTTTACAATTCCTTTGGCTTTTTTCGGGTCTTCAACCTGATTGCAGACAGCAACCCTGTATCCTTTACGAACAAGACGCGCTATGTATAACTCTCCCGCATGGATAGGAACACCTGCAAGAGGCATTTTTTCTCCATTCAAGTCCCGGCCTCTTGATGTAAGGGTTATTTCCAGTTCCCTTGATACAGTTTCTGCATCTTCACCAAAAGTCTCATAAAAATCACCCATCTGAAAAAACAGAACAGTTCCGGGATACCTTTTCTTCATCTCGTAAAACTGCTTCATTGCAGGTGTTGGACCTTCTTTGCTCATCCTTCTTTTATATTGTTCCCATAGCATTATGAGTGTTTTGAGACTGACAGTTATTTCAAAAACAAATAAACCACATGATGCTACCAGCCACAGAACAATCATTTTTCAGGTCTTGATTATGATCCAATTCTTTGAATGCTTAGTAAAACCCTCGCATATAGCATCATATGGTTTATGAGATATGTTTTCTGACATATTCAAATCCAAATAAACATAAAATCACTTCATTTTTAATCATAAACAAGGCAAAATGGACAATAATGACTGAAAATATTTATGTTCCAGATATCTTTCAAAAAAGTGAGACATAACATACGAATCAAGATCATTCTAAATCATTTCTTTAGTTCTGTGACTTTAATTTATCAGGAACAGCACCCCGCTCCATCAAAAAATTGTCCCAGCTTTAAAATTATAAAAAAGACAATTGAATTTAAAAAAATCAGCCTGTAACTCAATATGAAATTTCATACTTTCACCCTGCACGGATTTTCATTATTAAATACCAGGATGTAATTTGAGATATTATTCAAGACAAACACAAATTTGTAAAAAAAATTAAAAAGCAAAAATTTTGAACCATTCATAAAATGAAAAAAAAATGAAAAACCCAACTTGCGCAGAATGTATATTCTGCGAAAAAGTTATTAACATTGAGATATGAAAGAATTAAGCATGCAGGGCGACTATTTTTCAGAATGGCTAAAACGCTTCCTTCACCACCTGAGAATGAGAAATTACTCGCCAAGAACAATCAAAAGTTATGAAGGCATCATAAAAAAATTCGGCTACTACATGTGGGTCAGAAGAAACAGAGGAATGGAAAAACTCGCAATGTACTGGACAGACATGGGAAATGCAAGACTTGATACAGAAATTGACTCAACTCCCATTTTGATAAATGACTTTCTTATGTTTATCTCATCTGAGAAAAACTACAAACCTGCAACACTACAACGCGTAATCTCTTCATTAAGCTCATTTTACAGATATTGTTACACCCAGGGGATAATCGAAGCCAACCCCATGGCAGGAATAGACAGACCAAGAATAAAAGATAAAGAAATCAGATATTTAAAACACAATCAGGTCATAAAATTGCTCGAATCAATACAGGATGAGAGAGATCGCCTTATAGTAAGAACTATTTATGCAACAGGAGTTCGTGTATCCGAATTATGCTCAATAAATCTGAAAGATATTGATTTTGAAGACCATACCATCCGCGTTAAAGGTAAAGGTGGAAAAATTCGTCTTGTATTTGTTGACGAAGAAACACTAAGAGAAATAAACAAATATTCTGCCGGAAATATCGACGGTCCTTTATTTATAGGGCAGCAGGGAAAAAATATCTCTCCAAGAACTGTTCAATATATCTTCACAAAATACGCTCCCTCCGGCATAACGCCACATAAAATAAGGCACAGCTATGCAAGTGAACTCTATAAAAGATCAAAAAACCTGCGTGTGGTTCAGGAAAACCTTGGGCACAGTTCAATTCAGACAACCGAAATTTACCTGCACACAGATATAGATGAAAGAAAACAGGTGTATCAGAAATATTTCCCTCTTTCAGACAATAATAATTAATCTAACATTTTTTCCGGTTTTAACAGATTAATTAAATCTATAATTAAACCAAAAATCTTCTAAAAAATCTCTAATTTGTTCATTTATTCTCCATAACACTAAATCGGGTCCCAGGAGAAACTATTTTTAAAACGATAATTACTATGAATTATTAAAAAAACAGATAATGAGACCCCCTGAGGAAGATGCAAAAATCCGGGGATGACAAAAATACATCATTTCTCTAAAAAA
>NZ_JBSREC010000133.1:0-18604 GCF_055145805.1 Methanomicrobium sp.
CTCCGACGATTAGCTGGGCAAGTCCGCCGTAAAGAAGGGCCATTGCAATGATCGGGCTGCTAAGTGCGGTTATTCCTGCGTTGTGGATGCTTAACAGAATTGTTGTCATCCCGAATGCACAGAGGCCGAGTGGTGCAGGGTTTGCAGTGTTGTCCATTAAGAACAGGTTATTCCTGCTCTTTTCTTCAATTTGATCCATAAAATCCTCTGAAATAATGTGGCTGGTGCACATCATCTTCTGGATTGGTGAAAATCAGGGGGATGTGCACCATCACATGTAGTGTTGTGGTGCAGAGTATTAAATTATTTTTAAATATTACTAAGGCAGGGGTTGGCTCTGCACCTTATTTCATCAGGTGGATTGATTGTCTGAACCACCTCTCCTGTGGCTTTGGTGATCTGATGGTTTCATAAAAACGGGATTTGTAGAAATTTTCCTGTAAAACAGGAAAAAAAATGCATGAAGAAAAACGCTTATTTATTAATGCCCTGAAATAATCAGATTATATATAAGAAAAGATATTTTTAACCGAAACAGGAGTGGCATTAAAATGGAAAACGATACAAAAAACGGGATTGAAAGAGAAGACGATGAGTTTGTAAAACGTTTTGGTGAGGAGATTGGAAGCGGACAGTCGGCTGTAATATATGCAAAAGACGGGATTGCAGCAAAAGTATACCGGGAAGGCCAGCCAAGAAAACAGGTTTACCAGGAGGCTTTTACACTTGCGGTTGTAAAGGACTGTGGTATTCCGGCGCCTGAAATATTTGGTGTTGAAACATTTGCCGGAAGAACAGCCCTTCTTATGGAAAAAATTAAAGGAAAGTCTCTTTGGGATCTTGCGCTTGAAAATCCTGAGAGGGTAGAAGAGTATATGGACAAGGTTGTTGAGCTTCAGACTGCAATGCACAAAATATATACAACCGAATTCAGACCCTTAAAACTTGTTCTTATGGGAACAATTGCTATGAGCCCCGGAATTACGGATGAGGAAAAAGAGCGCCTTAAAAAAGAGCTAAGTGCCCTGCCCGATGGGCTTTCGATCTGCCACGGGGATTTCCACAGCGGGAATATCCTCTTTGACAACGAGAATTATCAGATTATTGACTGGGCAGAAGTTGCCTGTGGTTCTCCGGCGGCTGATGCCTGCCGAAGCTACATGGATTTCCTTCTTCTGGATGAGAAATCAGCAGAGATGTATCTTGAAAAGTACTGTAAGGCATCCGGATTGACACGGGATGAAATTCTGGCATGGCTTCCTGTTATGGCCGGAACAATTTACGGATATATGAGCGTGGAAATCCGGGAAAAGCTCCGGCCGTTTTTTTAAGGCTAAAATCTGGCTGATAAAAATTTTAGGAGCAGGATCACACATCTCCTGAATATCCCGCCTTTTCTATCCTGTCAATCTTTAAAACAATTGATGCCAGTGCAAAGATCATAATCCCGTTTAGAATAAGTATTCCTGCAATAACACTGCCCGGAACAATTCCCGGCAGAAACATTGATGCACCAAAACCTATTGAGATAAAATTCAGAGCTGTCAGGACAATAATCAGTTTTTTCAGGACAGAGGGCAGAGGGGTTTTTTCTGCCGGTGAACTGCTGCGGTTTATTATGGCAGGCAAAAACCGCCCTGCAAGAAGAATCACACCTCCTGCAATATTTAAAAATCCCACAAGCCCCATTAAAATTCCTGTGAGAACCCCTGGCACAATACAGGAATATATTCCAAATGAGGCAAATAATACTCCTGTTCCCATAAGAAGCCAGGAACGGCTGTACTGTCCGACGGGTGTCTCACCAAGCGCCATCATCTGTATGGCCATAACAACCATTAAAAGTCCGAGCTGACCGTCAGGTGAAAAAGGGATTATTCCCATGTTTACCGGAAAGAGGAGAAATCCCAAAAGCAGGAGTAAAAAGCCGACCGGGATTATTATTGCCACCGAGAGGGGAACAGAGGCACTATCAGATATCAGCAGCTTTTTCAGGGACCGGAATTTTTCTGCCTTTTCTTTTTTGGTTCCACTGCAATCTCCGCAAATTTTGGTTTCAGCTCCATTCACTTCTTCTTTTGGATATATTATGTTTACGCGGTGTATGCAGTATGCAAGATAAAAGAAGGATACACCATAAACAAGCAATAATACTGCTGTCTGTGTATCTGTTGTGATCCCTGGCAGAAGTGTCACAATCCCGAGTATTGCCGATATTATGTAGGTGAGCGCTGCGGCAAGTGTCAGGTGCCTGAGAATTCCCGGGACAGAGAGCCAGCTTTGTGCTTTTTCCTTTGAGAGTACAAGCCCCAAAAGGAGTGCAATACCGCCTGCGAACAGCATTAATCCTACAAGAATCCGGACAAAATCCGTAATAAAACCGGGAATAAAGCATGCTGTCATCCCTGCTGCGGCAGTACACACTCCGATAAATATCACAATCCATGACTGTGGAAGATCACCAAAAGGCGTCCTTCCAAGTGTTATTATCTGAAAAGAGATGATCACCAGAAAAAGGCCATATGTACTGTCAGGCGAATAGAGAATATCACCTGTATGAATTTTAAAGAGCAGAATGCCAAAAAGAAGCATCATAACTCCAAAGATAAACAAAATAATAACTTCAAAGGAGATTTCGCTGAAGATTCCTTTTTTTGTGCAGATATTTTCCCCTGTTTTACTCTCAGATTCCAATTGTATTCCTCCGGTGCATCTTAAAATTCAGATGAAGCATCAGTTAATCTGTATTTTTACAGAAGATATATATTTATTGATTTATTTTTGGCAGATCTCCCGGTTCTTTGATGGATATGAGAATCGGGAGCATTCTAATTTTATTTGATGGCTATATCGGGGATTATTAAATAATAAAGTATATATTGTGATATTTATTATCTAAATATTATGTTTGAGCTTCGCAATGATTCAGCGTATCTGATGCCTGTTCATTTTGGAGGAGGCAGATTTGACCCGGAAAGGATCATACGGCAGAGGATGACAACCCTTGCAATGACCTATAAAACCGACAGAAAACTTCTTGAAGAGTACATTCCTGAGGAATTTGAACTGCTCTCTTCTGAAGTGCAGGTTGTTTTCAGTAAATTTACAGAGATTGACTGGATGCAGGGAGGGATGTACAACCTTGTCAATGTTGCATCTCCTGTCCGTTTCAGCGGAAAAAAAGATGATATTGAGGGTTCATACACGCTTGTTGTCTGGGAGAATAAAACAGCGCCGATTCTTGGCGGGCGTGAACAGACGGGCATTCCGAAGATTTATGCCGATATTGAGGATCTTCATATATTAAAGCCCCATTATGCAACAACCGCCAGTTATGAGGGCAATACATTTCTGAATATGAATTTCAAAGCCGGAGAAGAGATTACAGGCAGTAATCTTGATGCCATAAAGTCCGGATTTTCATCAGTGAATACCATTGGATGGAGGTATATTCCAAAAGTCGGTGCCCCCGGTGCAGAGCTGAGCCAGTTTATCCTTTATCCGCAGGGGATGGAGGTAAAAAGTGCAATATCAGGGTTCGGAAACCTGAAATGGACCACCCAGGTTCCCATGCAGAATCCCTCACAGTACTACATCATCAACAGCCTTGCGGCACTGCCGGTAGAAAAAATTACAAGTTCCGTTCTGCTTGAGGGAGAAACCTTCCTGCATTCAAACGGGGCAAAAGTAATTGAATAAAATTGAAAAAAATTGAATAAAACCCGTAAAATTACTGGAAAATAAAAAAAAGATAATAAGGAGAATATTATGGTTGATTCTGATTATTACAAAGATAAAATCTGCATCGTCACAGGTGCAAATTCAGGAATAGGATATGCAGTCTCATCAGAGCTTTTAAAGAGGGGCGGAGTCGTCTATATGGCCGGCAGAAACCCGGAAAAGATTGCAAAAGCTGCAGAAGCCTTCTCTTCGTATGGCGATAATGTAAGAAAGCTCATAATGGACGTCACAAGCCGAAAAGAAGTTCATGAAGGAATAAACAAAGTTGTTGATGAGGCCGGGAGAATTGATTTTTTATTCAACAATGCAGGTGTCGGAGGGACAATCCCGTTTGATAAGGCCACATATGATGACTGGAAAAACATCATAGATGTAAACCTCTGGAGTGTCATTTACGGGGTTTCTGAAGCCGTTCCCCATATGCTTAAACAGGGATCAGGCCATATTGTCAACACAGGCTCAATAGCAGGAATTGTTCCGCCTCCTTTTCAGGCATTGTATTCCCTTACAAAATATGGTGTCACAGGAATGACCGGGTGTCTGAAGTATGAATATGCAGAAAAAGGGCTTTGCTTCTCTGTAATCTGTCCTGCAAATATCGCAACTCCGATATTCAACAAGGGAATAGACGGGGTGGCCCGTGGTGATCTTAAAATCCCGGATGACGCATATCCTGCAGATATGGCTGCATCCTGTATTCTGGACCGTGTTTCTGAGAATAAGGGAATTATAATTGTGCCTGAGGAGCCATACACTGATATGTGGAAGGGATATGTTCTGGGAGCTGCGGAAGTTGATGACGAGCTTTATAAAATGGCCCGGGAACGAAGGGATGCCTTTGAGAATAAAGGCTCCTACTTTTAATCCTCTATTTTACTGCTTAAAAAAAGTATGAAAAATTAATTTTTAAAACTGTGAATCGGTGCAGGGATTCTCCCCCCCCGGTTTATGAAATCATCACAGCCGAATTTATTCACCCGCTGTATTGGTGCATGGCCCAAAAGACCTCCAAACTCCACAGTGTCGCCGACATCCTTTCCTATTACAGGAATCAGACGGACTGCGGTTGTCTTCTGATTTATCATTCCGATTGCTGCTTCATCGGCGATGATTCCTGAAATTGTGGCGGCAGTGGTGTTTCCCGGAATTGCAATCATATCAAGACCGACCGAGCATACACAGGTCATAGCCTCAAGTTTCTCAATTGTAAGGGCTCCCCTGTTTACGGCATCAATCATACCCTGATCCTCACTTACCGGGAGAAATGCACCACTAAGTCCGCCTACAAAAGAGCTTGCCATCACACCTCCCTTCTTTACCTGATCATTTAAAAGTGCAAGAGCTGCGGTTGTTCCGGGGGCCCCAACTGATTCAAGACCCATCTCCTCTAAAATTTCTGCGACACTGTCCCCGACAGACGGAGTCGGTGCAAGGGAGAGATCAACAATTCCGAAAGGAATCCCGAGCCTTTCCGACGCCTCCTGGGCCACGAGCTGTCCTGCACGTGTAACCTTAAATGCGGTTTTTTTGATGGTTTCACAGAGAATCTCAAAGTTCTCACCCCGTACTCCCTCAAGTGCACGTTTCACAACGCCCGGACCTGATACACCCACATTTATGACAGCATCCCCTTCAGTCACACCGTGAAATGCTCCGGCCATAAACGGATTGTCATCCGGAGCGTTGCAGAAGACAACCAGTTTTGCACATCCGAGAGAATTGTCATCCTTTGTAGCCTCTGCAGTCTCTAAAACAATTTCTCCCATCAGTTTAACGGCATCCATGTTGATTCCGGTCTTTGTTGAGCCGATATTTACCGAACTGCATACTCTCTCCGTTGATGAGAGAGCCATAGGGATTGAGCGGATGAGATCTTCTTCTGTTTTGGTCATACCTTTTGATACGAGAGCAGAGTAGCCTCCGAGAAAGTTAACACCTGTTGCTTTGGCGGCCTTATCAAGAGTCTTTGCAATCGTTACAAAATCCTCCGGAGATTTGCAGGCCCGGCCTCCGACAAGTGCAATCGGAGTTACAGAAATTCTTTTATTTACAATTGGAATTCCATATTCAAGCTCAATTTCTCTCCCGACGGATACGAGATTTTTTGCTTTGCCTGTTATTTTATCGTATATATTTTTGTTTAAGGTATCAAGGTCAGAGTCACAGCAGTCCAAAAGACTGATGCCCATTGTTATTGTTCTGACGTCAAGCATCTCCTGCTCGATCATCTTGTTTGTCTCATCTACCTCAAGTCTGTTGATCATCAGAAATTCTCCTCAGATACGGTGCATTTTTGTAAAAAGATCTTCCCGCTGGCATCTGATCTTAACTCCTATACCATCGCCGAGAGTTTCAAGTTCACTCACCATCTCGCCAAAGGGTTTTGGGGAACTGTCTGTGTCAACAATCATCATCATGTTGAAGTATCCCTGCACAATGGTCTGGGATATATCCTCAACATTGACCTGGTTTTCGGCAAGGTAAGTGCAGACCTTTGCGATAATTCCAACAGTATCTTTTCCGACGACGGTGATTATTGTCTTTTTCATGGCTCTGTTTCTTCCTGTTATATTATTGGTTTTCATCCGGCATTAATACGACATTAAGTAACAATCCGCTACGTAAAAAATGCATCGCTCAGGTTAAGCCGGGTTCAGAAACGATCTGAATTTATCCGGACTCAATGTTTAATTCTCAGAACTATTCTGCCCTGACAACATCTGCTTTAAATACTCTGCACCAGAACATGTATTCTGACTATCAAAAAAGAGGAGCACTTATGAGTTCAAACGAGTCTATGAAACTTGTCTATACAGGCAAGACAAAGAATGTCTATGCACTTGAGGATGGAAATTATCTGCTTAAATTCAAGGATGACTGCACCGGGGCTGACGGCGTCTTTGACCCCGGCATGAATACCATTGGTCTTACAATAGAGGGTGCAGGCCGGGCCGGCCTTCGGATGACAAAATTCTTCTTTGATATCTTAAATCAGAAGGGAATTCCGACACACTATATTGATGCTGATATCGACAATGTCACCATGACTGTAAAACCTGCAAAGACATTTGGAAAGGGTCTGGAAGTCATCTGCCGTCTCAGAGCTGTCGGGAGTTTTTACAGACGTTATGGCGATTATGTAGAAGAAGCTGCACCACTGCCTGCTTTTGTTGAGACAACATTAAAGGACGACGGCCGCGAGGACCCTCCGATTACAAAGGATGCACTCGAAAATCTCGGTATTATGACCCCTGATGAATACGAAGAGGTCAAAAAATTAACCCAGCAGATTACAACCATCATGAAGGACGAACTTGCAAAGAAGAATATCGAACTCTATGATATAAAGTTTGAATTCGGCAAGGTAGGGGACCGGATTGTTTTAATCGACGAGATTTCAGGAGGAAACATGCGTGCTTTTCGTAACGGAGAGTATATCATGCCTCTTGACCTCGAAAAAATGGTTCTTGATGAATAAAAAAAATCTATTTTTTCTATAAAGATATCAGCTCAATTTGCCACGTGCCGGCCGGTAAGACAGAACCGGAGTTTTATACAACTTTTGAAAGTGTTCCTGTTGAAAGGTCATAGTACAGACCGTGAACCTGAACTCTTCCATCCGAAACCGCATCTCTGACAGTGGGATATGTCATCAGGTGCTCTGTCTGGAGCATGATATTTTCAAGTTCAATATGGTGATGTCGTTCTTTCTCCTCATCAGGTGTCTGCGGCTTTAAAATCCGGTCATCAACCCGCATCTTTGCCTCACGGGCATCGTTGAGCCAGAGTGTGATATACGGATCAGTAAGATTTGCATCCAGCGCTTTTATGGCGCCACAGTCGGAATGGCCGACGATAACTATCTCTTTTACCTTCAGGTAATTGATTGAATATTCAACAACCGTAATAAGATTCCAGTCATGGTTTGGCACAATATTGCCGACATTTCTGGTAACGAACAGTTCTCCAGGAGAGGCATTTGTAATCCTTTCAGGATCAGAGCGTGAATCAGAACATCCTATCCAGAGGACTTTCGGACTCTGGGCCATTGCAAGGTCCTGATACCTGTCCGGGTCTGCACTGAAAATTTTATCCTTAAATTCCTGATTCCCAATTAAAAGCTGATCCAAAAACGGAGTTTTTGCATCTGAAATGATTCCGAAAGAAGAAATGGCTGAAAGTAAGGGCACATTCAAACCTGAAGTTTTTGTATCTCCGGCAGTTACTCCGCCAGTAATCCCTGCAAGGATTAACAAAATGATAATTACTGAAAATAAATTTATTTTCATACCCCTACGGAATACTACAAATACATAAAAATAACGGTCAGAAAATTCTCCCAAACAAATATCTTTAACGGCATCCTTAAAATTTTATAAGCAATGGAATAAGACTGATTATGATTCCTGTTTTGTATATCGTAATTATCATCGTGGCAGTTTTCCTGATAACGGCTGTCTCGTGGCGGTTTGCATCAAAGCGGCATGCAATTCCCTGTCCGGTCTGGATGAAGTGGATGCTTGATCCCTTCTCTTCCGGAGGAATTAGCGGACGTACACGAAAAACTATGCAGATTCTTGACATCAGCCCCGGGATGAGGATACTTGATGCAGGCTGCGGACCGGGCCGTCTTAGTATACCTCTTGCAGAGATGACAGGTCAGGACGGAGAAGTGACAGCTCTTGATATTCAGGAAGGGATGCTGGATGTGGTCAGGATGCGGGCTCAAAAGAAAAACCTCACAAATATCAGGTTTGTCAGGGCAGGTCTGGGGGAAGGAAAAGCTGAAAAAAATTATTACGACCGGGCTGTTTTAATAACAGTTCTTGGTGAGATCCCCGGACGTGAAGCGGCATTAAAGGAGATCTTTGAATCACTGAAGCCGGGAGGCATTCTTCTGGTTGAGGAGACCATCTGTGATCCACATTTTCAGACCCACAGTACAGTTACAGGGCTTGCAGAGACTTTTGGATTTGTTGAGAAGGAATTTATGGGAAACAGGTTTTCCTATATCCTGACTCTAAAAAAGCCAGAGAATGCCTGAAAATTTTTTTATGGTAAATACAGGATTTTTATATATCCAGATATCTGATAAGAGAATAAATTTATTTTCATACTCCTACGAGACACTAAAAATACATAAAAGTACTTGTCAGAATAATCTCCCAAACAAATATATCTATTCTACCTGATTTATTAAATAGGAGTTATTCCTTAATGCCAGATTCACAAAAATCAATAAAAACAAATTCAATATTTGATAATTTCATTTCTGATGTCAGAGATTACATCTTCCTTTTTTCAATATTAATTGGATTGAGCACAGCATTAATTGCATTTTCAGATAAGATTACTATTGGAAGTTCTCTTAATCAGGCATTGTTTTTTATTTTCTTTTTGATTTTAATAATCTGGTTTCACATAACAATTAAGGGAGTTCCATATTTTAGGGATGTTTTGAATAGTGAAGAAAAATCATTTACTGAAATTATTTCCTCATTGGAGATTATTTTATTCTGCTTTCTTTTAATTGCTCCATTTTTTTTAATATTCTCTCTAATATTTCAACAATCCCCTGGATCATTTTTAGCTGCTTCATTTTTTGTTGTTGCATTATTTGGTATATTTGGAACCAACATGTTTGCGGAATGGATGAAAATAAAATATAATACTATAAAATCAAGTTTATGCTGGGTATTTGGTTGTATTCTATCTTTTATTGTGCTCATTGTTATTTTTTGTTTATTTTATGTTTACAATAATGGACTATCTTATTATCTGGCATTTTTAATATCTCCAATTATTGGTATTTTGATGATGTTATTTATAAATTCAACATTTTTATTGATAGATAACTTAAACGAGGAATATTTTCATCTCCATCCTATCAATTTCATAAGGGATAAAATTCGAAAGCATTGATTTCGTAGAAATAATTAAAGGTTAAATTATGTATTCTGATGAAAAAATTTATGAAGTTCTTGATAACTATTTTAAAATGTTAGATCTTGCTCCAATTACACCAAATGGGATATTTAAGTCAGATTGCAATAAAGAATACTACGAAACCACTTTTATGTATTCATTTCGAAAATATAGAGCAGCGATTTATCATTATAAAAATGTCAAGAATTTTATCAAAGATGATGAGGATGTTGCAAAAAAAGTTCTATCTCATAATATAAAAGAGGACAAATACTCGAAAACATCTGTCACCAAAACTGCAGATCAATATACCTATGAACTGTCAGCTTTTCTTGCAGCACTTAAAAGTTCAGTTGATTTCCTTGCTAAGGGATGTTCTGAACACTTTCCTGGTGTGACGAGTAATAGCATAAATTCCTTTATGAAAATAATAAAAAAAGGAGAGAAAAGAGGAACAATTTTGGATGTGATAAGAAAAAATTATGAATGGCTTGATGATCTTCGTTCTAATAGAGATAATATAATACATTCTAGGAATTTCACTATTGAAAGTGGATTCGAAAAACATGTTATCGATGATATTTCAAAAATAATAGTCCATCCAGTATGTATTCCAAAATCCCCGCCTTCCAATGATTCAAAACCATCATCTCCTTACGTTCCAGATACTCGTGAGAGTAGGTCAATGGAAAGTTCAAAAATTTTTGATCATTACTACAGTGAAACACGGGTTAATACTAAAAACGACGAAGAAAAAATTATTGATTATTCTTATGAATATTGTCCTTCAGAGGGTTATATAGCGATTGAGGAATTTATGGAATCGCATTTACATTCGTATGAAACTTTTTTTACAGAATTAATTAATGCACTTTCTGAAATTGACTTTAAAATTCAAAAATCTTAAAATAATCATTTTCATCATTTTCCGGCATAGATATACCTAAGCAGGTGAGTATGCCTTCCCTCTTCGCCATGCTCTTCGGGTTCCTCAATCATACCTTCTGCAAGAATTTCCATTCCTTCAAATTCAGATGCCAGATCCTCTGTGGAATAATAGTGCACACAACGTCCCGGTTTGCTCTCAAAAGTGTTCTCCTCAACCATCTTTCCTTTGCCGTAACTGGGTTCAATATCTGAAAATACCACAAAGAACATCACACCTCCTGATTTTAGCTGCTCTCTGCATCGCTGCAGAAATGCCGCCCTGTCATCCTTTCTGAGGAGGTGAAGAACATTGAAACAATAAATGCCGTCATACACCGAATCGTCAAACGGCATATTAAGTACTGATCCCTGGTGGTAGCGAATATCAGGAGAGCTTAGGCGTGCAATTTTCAGGGCTGTTTTTGATATCTCAATTCCGGTGACTTCAAATCCGGCCCGGGCAAATGCCTCTGCATTGCGGCCATATCCTGAGCCGGGGATAAAAATTTTACGAACGTCTGCTTCTTTGAATAGCTTAATTGCAGAATCAACAGTCCTGCTTGGGGTATCACCCCATATTTTGCCTTCTTCACTGAAACGTTCCTCCCAGAAATTGTTCATATAATATTCTCCTTCATATACTTCCGGCAGTTTGCTATTTTTGAATAACCTGAAAGTTCCGGGGAATATGTCTGGAATTTCACTTTCATTTTATCATTTAAAATAAAAAAATCGTGCATAATACTCACTTTTTTTATTCGACTGATGTATTATTGAGTTCTCTTTACATATTGGTTTTTCAGACGAAACATCTATCGGTGTTAAGGTAAATTACCCCTCCAAGGGAGATGAAAGAGGATAATGACTGATACAATCCCCTATGAGATAACAGGTAAGACGGGAGAGACTGAGTTTCGGAGATATCCTGAAATAATTTTGGCAACAGTAGAAAGTGACGGGAATGATTCCGGTTTTAATCTGCTGTTTTCATATATCTCGGGTAACAATACAGCCCGAAAAAATATATCGATGACCTCTCCTGTAATCACATCGCAAAAGATCGCAATGACGGCACCGGTATTATCAGGTGCGAATTCGATGTCATTTGTATTGCCCCCCGGTAAAAGCCCCGATGATATCCCGGATCCGCAGGACAGCAGGGTGAAAATAATAACGCAACCCGCACGGGAGGTTGCAGTAATGCGCTTCCGTGGATATGCAGGCCCTAAAGATGTGGCAGCAGCAGAGCTGCGGCTTAAGGATGAGCTAAAAAAGGCAGGGATTAAAACAATCGGAGAAGTATTTCTGATGCGTTACAATCCTCCCTGGATACCCGGGTTTTTCCGTCGAAACGAGGTTGGATTAGAAATTAAGAGGTAAATCCGTGGATAAGAGAAATCCTGGGGGCAAAACTGGTATTGCAGTTTAAAAATGGAAAAAAAGAAAAATACTGAAAATATTAATTTACCCGTTTTTCAGGGCCACTATATCTCCGACATCAACAAGTTTCCAGACCGCGGATCGCTCTTCACTGATGATTATCTCCGGCGGGTCCTGCGGACTGTAGCCCAGTGCAGACATAACCTTTGGTGACAGCCGGTGCTTTTTCATCATTTCAACGAACTGCTCTTTAACTTTCTTTTTTTGGACAGGATCTTTAACCTCTTCGATCTTACCCTGCAGACTTACAAAGTTAAACGAGGAGAGATCAGGCATGTATTCTTCTATCTCGACCGATACCAGCGGGTTTGCGGCAAAATATTTCATTTTTCTGCCGTATTTCGTCGAAAGGAAGTAAATATACTTTTTATCAAAGACGTACATGAACGGTGCAATATAAGGGTGTCCGTCTCCTGTAAATGCTATACGGGAGATATACTGCCGTTTTATTAAGTCATCGTACTCTGCTTTTTTCATACCGGGAATTTTTAAAGGCTCCATTTTATTATCCTCACAAAACATCTTATTGTTCGTAATGCAGATAATTGTGGCGGCAGGCATCCTGAAAAGAACTATTTTTCATACTTTATAAATGATAAAAAAAACATTTGTAATAATTGAGATATTCAGATCGATATTGCAGAGTTAAACCGGGAAAAAAGATTTGTTGCAGAATACCGTGGCAGACCTATGAAAAAAGAGCAGCACTATCAGTTAATCAAACAAACCTGTAAATGTGTGGAGAATGTACTGCCATTCTTTGGTGAAATAACTGACTACAGGAAAAGTCAAAAATATCTGACGGGATAAGTATTCAGAAGAGAAAGCCGTATAGTTCTTTTGGGCTCAGTAATAAAATACAATTAAACAATCCTGACCGGAGTGAAATATTAAAAAATGGATGAGAATATGCGTATAGTTTACATGGATAATGCCGCAACAACCCCTGTAAGGCCGGAGGTTGTCGGGGCAATGATCCCTTATATGACCGAAAACTTTGGAAACCCGTCATCACTTTATGACATTGCAAAAATATCACGTGAGGCTGTTTCAAAGGCACGTGAGCAGGTTGCATCGGCAATAGGTGCAAAACCAAAGGAGATATATTTTACATCCGGCGGAACGGAGTCTGACAACTGGGCGATAAAAGGTGTCGCCTTTGCAAACTGCGATAAGGGAATGCACATAATCACAACCCGGATTGAACATCATGCAGTATCCTATACATGCGAGTGGCTCGAAAAACAGGGATTTGAGATAACATATCTTCCTGTTGACAGGTACGGGATGGTAAGCCCGGAAGATGTAAAATCAGCAATCAGGGATGACACCATTCTGATAACAGTGATGTTTGCAAACAATGAGATCGGAACAATAGAACCCATAGCAGAGATCGGAAAAATTGCACGGGACAGAGGAATTTTGTTTCACACCGATGCTGTTCAGGCAGTGGGTCATGTGCCGATAGATGTTGAAGAGATGAATATCGACATGCTCTCACTCTCCGGTCACAAGTTCAACGGCCCAAAGGGAACAGGCGCCTTATACATTGGAAAGAGGGTTAAGCTTGATCCCCTGATGCACGGCGGAGATCAGGAGAGAAAGAGGCGTGCCGGAACAGAGAATGTCCCCGGAATTGTGGGCCTCGGACTAGCACTTGAGCTTTCCGTATCTGAGATGAATGAGAGTTCTGAAAGACTGACCTGTCTCAGGGATCGCTTAACAGAAGGACTTTTGAAGATCCCAAAGTCGCATCTTTCCGGACATCCAAAAAAGAGGCTGACAAACAACGTCAGTATTATCTTTGAGTACATTGAAGGGGAATCAATACTCCTGATGTTAAACAGAAAAGGTATCTCTGCCTCAACCGGAAGCGCCTGCAATTCCTCTTCACTTGAGCCCTCGCATGTTTTAACGGCATGCGGATTCAATCCGGAGATAGTGCACGGCTCACTCCGGCTGACACTCGGAAACGAAACAACAGATGAGGATGTTGATTATGTCCTGAAAATTGTTCCGGAAATTGTGCAGAAACTCAGGAATCTGTCGCCTCTGACACCTCCCGAGCTTAGAACCTGATAGATAAAAAAAGGAAAAATAAAAAAATATAAACAGATAATAACCGGTGATTTGGATGGATTACAGCGAAACTGTTATGGATCATTTTGAAAACCCGAGAAATACGGGGACAATTGAGGATGCCGACGGCATCGGAGAGGAAGGAAATCCGCAGTGCGGGGATATCATGAAGATTTACATCAAAGTTAAGGACAACATTGTTACAGATGTAAAATTTCAGACATTCGGCTGCGGGGCTGCGATTGCGTCGAGCAGCATGGCGACCGAGTTAATCAAGGGAAAGACGCTTGAGGAGGCATGGGAGCTTTCAAACAAAGCTGTTGCAGAAGCACTCGAAGGCCTTCCGCCCCAGAAGATGCACTGCTCAGTTCTGGCAGAGGATGCAATTCATAAGGCGATAAATGATTACCGTGTGAAACAGGGTCTTTCCCCCTGGGAAGAGAAGGCGGGAAAAGAGTCTCATCACCACTGATAATTCAGCAAATTTTCAAACAATTTTTGTAATTTTTTAAAATCCCTCCTTAAACAGACTAATTTTGCCAAAATTCCCCGATATATATAAATATGAATCAAATAGGAGTCTGTATCATAGATCAGGCGGCAGAAAAGAGTCATGGGGATTCATCTCCTGTCTGATTATATGGAGGTATTTATGAATCCTGAAGAGACATTGCAGGTCGCAATAATTGACGGTAATGTTCATACTGATACACCGGAAGGGCGGGCTATTAAGCGGATTTCTGCTGATCTCGCCGGATACGGCATAGGGGTTACAACACTTGCATCGCCGGAAGAGGCACGTTCTGCTCTCTCCAACCTTCCGGCTGTGGACTGCATCCTTATAAACTGGAATCTCGGCAAAGCCGGTGAAAATGAGAGTGCGGCGTCACTCATCATAGATGAGATAAGGAAACGAAATGAGGACGTTCCAATCTTTATGATGGGTGAACCGACCCGTGATTCCCCGACATCTCTTACAATCGATATGATAAAAGAGATTAACGAGTTTGTCTGGGTGATGGAGGATACATCCGAATTTCTGGCAGGCAGGATTTCGGCTGCCGCAAAAAGGTACAGGGAGAAGATTCTGCCGCCATTTTTTGGCGAACTCGTGAAATTTTCACGTGATTTTGAATATTCATGGCACACTCCTGGTCATGCAGGCGGGACAGCGTTTAGAAAATCCCCGGCCGGAAGGGCATTTTTTAACTTCTTCGGCGAACAGCTCTTCAGATCAGATCTCTCAATATCTGTGGGCGAACTCGGTTCCCTTCTTGATCACTCAGGGCCTGTGGGTGATGCCGAGAGGTATGCCGCAAAAGTCTTCGGGGCCGAAAAGACGTATTTTGTCACAAACGGGACATCGACTTCCAATAAGATTGTATTCTTCGGACGGGTATGCAGTGACGATATCGTTCTTGTTGACAGAAACTGTCACAAATCAGCCGAACATTCACTTACACTGACACATGCCGTTCCGGTCTATCTTATCCCGACCAGAAACAAATACGGAATAATCGGACCGATACGTCCGGGGGAGATGTCCCCGAAATCAATAAAGAAGAAGATTGAAAACTGCCCGCTTCTGGATGCAGAACAGAGCAGAATTCCGGTTCACTCCATAATTACAAATTCAACATATGACGGTCTCTGCTATGATGCGAAATGGGTTGAGGATGAGCTTGGAAAGAGTGTTGACAGCATTCATTTTGATGAGGCATGGTTCGGATACGCCCGTTTCAATCCTATCTATAAAAACCGCTTTGCAATGAGGGATGATGCGAAGAATCCAAACGGCCCGACAGTATTTTCCACCCAGTCCACTCATAAACTCCTGGCAGCACTCTCCCAGGCCTCAATGGTGCATGTAAGAAACGGAAGGGTTCCGATTGAGCATTCAAGGTTCAATGAGGCGTTCATGATGCACACCTCAACCTCGCCGCTTTATACCATAATTGCATCCTGCGATGTCTCCGCAAAGATGATGGACGGCGCATCGGGAAGGACTCTTACTTCAGAACCAATAGAGGATGCAATAAGATTCAGACGGACGATGGCGAGGATAAAAAGGGAGATTGGAACAGGCAGGACAGCTGCCGACTGGTGGTTTGGCATGTGGCAGCCGGACTTTGTAACCGACTTAAATTCCGGGGAAAAGATTGCATTTGCCGATGCCCCTGTGGATCTTCTCAGCGAAAATCCGTCCTGCTGGGTTTTGCACCCTGAAGATAAATGGCACGGATTTACCGGTCTTCCTGATGATTACTGCATGTTAGACCCGATTAAGGTGACAGTTTTAATGCCCGGACTGGAGGATGACGGGACTCCGTCAGAATGGGGTATTCCTGCCGCAATTGTTGTAAAATTCCTTGATACCAGAGGAATTGTCAACGAAAAATCAGGTGATTACAATATCCTCTTTTTATTCTCTATGGGAATCACAAAGGGCAAGTGGGGGACGCTTGTTACAGAACTGTTTGAGTTTAAGCGCCATTATGATGAAAACTCGCCGCTTGATGAGATATTCCCTGACCTCACAAAGGCGTATCCGGACAGATACGGCGGTATGACGCTTCCCGGACTTGTAAATGAGATGCACAATTACATGAAGGACACAGGGCAGGGGGCACTTCTGCAGGAAGCTTATGAGAAACTTCCCGAACAGGTTTCAACGTATGCGGAGGCTTATAAAAAACTTGTAAGAGACGAGGTTGAAAATGTCTCTGTCTCTGATATGGAAGACAGAATCGTTGTAACCGGAGTATTCCCTTATCCGCCCGGAATTCCTGTCCTTGCTCCCGGAGAAGCGGCAGGCAAAAAGAAAGGGCCGATTATTCAGTATCTCCTGGCACTTCAGGAGTTTGACAAAAAATTCCCCGGATTTACGCATGACATTCACGGAGTTGAGAGCGTAAACGGTGAATATAAGATATACTGCACAAAGGAAGGGAAGAAATGAGTGAAGCTGAAGCCGTAGATTCAAAAAAGAATCAAAAACTCCTCGGCATATTTGCACTTGCGATGATAAACGTCGCGGCAGTCCTAAGCATCAGGAATTTTCCTTCAATGGCTGTTTATGGGTGGTCCTGCATCGGCTGGTACATCATTGGAACAGTTTTGTTTTTAATTCCGATTTCGCTTGCAGGTGCAGAGCTTGCAACAGGCTGGCCTCAGGGCGGCGGTGTATATACCTGGGTGAAACAGGCTTTCGGAGAACAAAAGGGATTTATTGCACTCTTCTGTGAGTGGTCAAACAATCTCGTCTGGTTTCCGACTGTTCTCTCGTTTATTGCCGCAACACTTGCGTTTGCCTTAACGCCTGAGCTTGCAAACAGCCCTTATTATATGTTCACTGTCATGATGATCGCATTCTGGGGCACAACTGCCGTTGCCTATTTCGGTGAGAATGCATCTGAAAAACTGAGCACATTCGGTGTAATTCTGGGAAGCATAATTCCTGCCGTTTTAATAACCCTTTTGGGAATCTGGTGGTTTTCGACAGGTCAGGCCCTTGTTCTCCCTCCGTTTTCAATCGGTGAGATAGTTCCTGATATTAATCTCCAGACCCTGCCTTTCTTCTCAACAGTGATTCTTCTCTTTGCAGGTATGGAGATGGCGGGTTTTCATGCCCTCGAGGTCAGAAATCCGCAGAAAGATTTCCCCCGGGCCATGGGACTTTCGGCAGTGATAATATTCTTCTGCACGGTTGCCGCAACGCTCTCAATCGCGTTTGTAATCCCGGCAGACCAGCTCAGTCTTGCATCCGGTGTTATGCAGGCGATTCAGTATTTCTTTGACTCCGCAGGTCTTCCAGGACTTGTCGGCCCGATGGCGGTTTTAATAACAGTCGGCGGTGTCGTATCCCTTGCGGCATGGTTAATAGGCCCTGCAAAAGGTCTCGGTGTCGTTGCAGAAGAGGGGAATATGCCGCCGATGTTTGATCGCACAAACAAATACGGTGCACCGGTTGCTGTTCTCTTAACACAGGCTTTAATCGGCTCTGCAATCTCGCTTCTCTATGTCTTTTTACCGTCTGTAAACCAGGCATACTGGATCTTATCGGCGATGACAGTAGAACTTTTGTGTATTGTATATCTGCTGGTCTTTGCAGCACTTATAAAACTGCGCTACAGCCAGCCTGACACACCAAGGCCGTTTAAGATTCCCGGAGGAATCACAGGGGTATGGATTATCGGAGGTATGGGTGCCATCGGAGTTGTATTCTCGTTTCTGGTGGGCTTAATGCCGCCTGCATATTACGACAACACAATCGGATATGTGGCAGCAGTTCTCTTCGGAACATTTGTCCTCGCTGCTCCTCCGCTTGTCTTTTTAAAGTTAAAGAAGCCGGAGTGGAAGAACGGCGGGAAGAAGGAGGGATTATCCGATGAATGAAAAACTTGAATTCGCAATAATTAGTCTGGTGCTTGTGGCCGGGATAATCCTAATACCGATAGGTATTGCAGCTTTCATGCACGGTGAACAGCCTTAC
>NZ_JBSREC010000134.1:0-14425 GCF_055145805.1 Methanomicrobium sp.
CGGAAGGTGAAGACAGGGCCGATATGATATACTCGGTTCTTTGTTATGAGGGGATTTTGAATGATTTTACATCTGAAATTTCAGGAAATACTTCACCTGAATCTGATATTGAAAAGCTAAGGGAAGAGGAAATTCTTTCAAAAGAGATAATTCTCGCGGCAATTAACCAAACAGACCCTTATGAAACAATCAAATCCGCCTCTGCCAAAAAACTCACACCAGAACAGGAAGAAAATGCAGAGGAAATTGTCAGAATAATTGAATCCATAAACAAAAGGATAGAAGACTCTGATGAAATCGGATCCTTACTCCACGGCTTTGAAGGAAATTACATTGAACCGGGGCCATCCGGCCTTATAACCCGCGGAAACCCCGAAATAATGCCTACAGGAAGAAATTTCTATTCACTCGATCCAAACAAGGTTCCGACAAAAGCTGCATGGAGAATTGGAAACCGGCTTGCAGACGAGGTCCTTGGAAAATACCTTAAAGAAAACGGTAAATATCCTGAAAATATCGCATTCTACTGGGTATCAACCGACATCATGTGGGGCGACGGCGAGGTGTTCTCGCAGATGCTCAAATTGATTGGCGTTGAACCTGTATGGAAGTCCGGAAAGGTAAAGTCATTTAAGGTGATTCCCTCTGAGAACCTGGGAAGACCAAGAATTGATATAACAGTAAAAATAGGCGGCATCATGCGGGATAATTTTTACAACTGCATCGAATTTTTAGATGAAGCAATAAAGGCTGTATCAGAGCTTGATGAGCCCCCTGAGATAAATTACCTGAGAAAACATTTTCTGGAGACAGGAAACAGCGACAGAATATTCGGCAACCGGCCCGGAACTTATGGAAACGGTGTAAACCTTGCAGTTTATGCATCCGCCTGGAAGGACGAGGCCGATATCGCCGATGTATTCCTTGAATGGAACAGCTATTCATACGGGAAAGGAAAGGAGAATTTTGGAATTTCCGCAAAGGAGAAAATGACAAAACAGCTGAAATCAGTAAGCCTTACTTTTAATGTCGCAATGACAGATGAATACGACCTCCTTGGGTGCTGCTGCTATTTCGGAGCACACGGCGGGCTTACAATTGCTGCAAGAACCGTGAGCCAAAATGAAATCCCTGTATATTACGGGGATACAAGAAGCCGCGATACAGTCGAGGTCAGAACAATTGCGGATGAAATAAGAAGAGTTGTAAGGACAAAACTGTTAAATCCCAAATGGATTGACGGCATGAAAAAGCACGGCTACAAGGGTGCAGAGGATATTTCCAAAAGAATAACCCATGTTTACGGGTGGGAGGCGACAACAGGAGAAGTTGACGACTCAATCTTTGACAGCATCGCAGAAACCTTTGTCTTAAATGAGGAAAACAGAAAATTCTTCTCCGAGAAAAATCCGTGGGCTCTTGAAGAGATAGGAAGACGCCTTTTGGAAGCGAATGCACGGGAACTCTGGGATGCAGACCCGGATTTGATTGAAAAACTAAAAGAGGCTTACATGGATATTGAGGGTGACATGGAAGATAGAAGGGGTGAGTCGCAGGGTGACATTCAGGGCGGATCGATTGATGTTTTTACATTGAAAGAGATTGCGGCAAACAGGCATAACCGTGCATAACCAGATTACAATGCACGAATATTACTAATGCCCCTAAATTGTAATACTTTTTTTTAAATTCAGATTATAATAGTAATAATAAAAAATAAAAACTTAATACGTCAATACCTCATATGATAATATAATGGAATCATCATCCCGGAGAAACATTTTACCGTTCACAGCCATCGTCGGACAGGAAAGGATGAAAACAGCACTTCTCTTAAATGCCGTCAATCCAAGAATCGGCGGAGTATTAATAAGAGGCGATAAGGGAACAGCCAAATCAACAGCCGTTCGTGCACTTGCTGAAGTTCTGCCGGAGATTAATGTATCGGTCAACTGTCCGTTCAACTGCAACCCCGACAATGAAAAGGAGATGTGCTACTTCTGCCGGGAAAAATCTGAAAAGCCAAAATCATACAGGCGAAAGGTAAGAGTTGTTGACCTTCCGCTTGGTGCAACAGAAGACAGGCTTTCCGGCACAATTGACATTGAAAAGGCGATAAAGGAAGGCAAAAAGGTAATTGAGCCGGGTATACTTGCCGATGTCAACAGGGGAATACTCTATGTTGATGAGATTAATCTGCTTGATGATCATATCGCGGATATTCTTCTTGATTCCGCTGCAATGGGGGTAAATGTCATTGAAAGAGAAGGAATCTCACTGTCGCACCCGGCAGTCTTCATTCTTATCGGAACAATGAACCCCGAAGAAGGCGAACTTCGCCCCCAGCTTCTGGACAGATTCGGCCTTCAGGTATCTGTTGAGGGAATAAAGGACATTGATTCAAGAATAGAAATAGTAAGGACAGCAGAAAATTTTGAGAAAAATCCTGAAGAATTTATTAAAAAATGCTGTACCGGACAGGATGAACTCAGAAATAAAATAGAGGCTGCCGCAAAGATATTGCCCCTTGTTGAGATTACAGATTCACAGATCAGAAAGATTGCAGAAGTCTGCATAAATGCCGGAATTACAACACACCGCGCCGAGATTACGGTCATGAGAACAGCAAAGACAATTGCGGCGCTAAAGGGGCAAAAAAATGTTGAAACAGAAAATATAAAAGAAGCAATACAGCTTGCCCTTCCCCACAGGATGCGGAAAAAACCTTTTGAAGAGCCTGAACTTGATGAGGATATGCTAAACGATATCTTAGACGAACCGGATAACAAAAACGAAAAGTCGCCCGGTGAGAAAAATCAATCAAACCAGCCTGAAGAGAGAAAAAATCCGCAAAGAAACGAAGAGCCTCATTCCACAGGCGATCCTGAAAAAAACAGTGATAATTCCAAAGACAGAGAAAAAGAGGATTCATCCGAAGTCACGTATGCCGTTGGAAAGCCTGCCGATATATCAAAGATTAATGATGAAATACACAAAGACAGGATGAAAAGAAGGAATGCAAGCGGTAAAAGGGTTGAATCAGCGGTGTCTGATAAAAGAGGGCATTACAGGGGATTTGACATTTCAAAAGAGCCTAATGATATTGCGTTTGACGCAACAATCAGGGCAGCAGCACCGTTTCAAAATCAGAGGGAGAAAGAAGGGCTTGCAGTTTCACTTAAAAAATATGATTTGAGGGAGAAAAGAAGAGCTGGAAAAATTTCAACAGCCTGCATGTTTGTCGTCGATGCAAGCGGTTCGATGGGTGCAAAGAAGAGAATGGAAAGCACAAAAGGTGCAATTTTATCAATGCTTAATAATTCCTACCAGAAACGCGACAGAGTAGGTCTCGTTGCATTTAAAGGTGACAGGGCTGAAGTTCTCCTTCCGCTGTGCTCAAGTGTTGACCTGGCAAAGAAATGCTTAGAAGAGCTTCCAACAGGAGGGAGGACTCCTCTCTCCGCCGGACTTATGAGAGGACTGGAGGCATTAATGCAGGAGAAGAAGAAAAACGGCGATGTTATTCCATTTCTTGTGTGCATATCCGATGGAAGATCAAACTCCTCTCTTTCGGGAAATATAAAACAGGAGCTCTTGGCAGTTTCACAGGAAATTTTCAGGAACAATATTCATACCGTATTAATAGACACTGAGGATTTATCAGGCGGATTCTTAAAAATGCAGCTTGGCTACTGTAAAATGATTGCAGAGCACTCGCAGGGAAGCTATTATTCACTTGATGAATTAAATCAGGAAAATATTTCAGAAATTGCATCAAAAGAGATGGATTTCTGCGGTGAACTTTTAAACTAAAGTTTTTTTTAAAAACGTTCATGAAACAAATTTTCATGCACTGTTTCATGAAAATTAGAATTTGATTTTCAGGGTAAAATATTCTGGTTTTCACAGTTTTTTGCTACCCGTGCTATCCGTTTACATAGATTTCGTCATCATATATTATGCGCCCTGAAGGAACATGTATCAGCATTACAGACACGACATCTCCTGACCTGAGATTGTCCCAGTCATGTCCCAATACCGCCTGAATGGAATCTTCTCCTGAACTCCTGTAATCAGATTCGCCATAATTTTCTGCCGGATATGCAGCCATTTTGGTTCCTGCCACAAGTGCGTACTTTCCAAAGTATATGTCATCAGGGAGTGGATCAGTTGTTCTGTTCCATTCAGAAAGGCCAGGCCCGCTTCCAAGAGGGGAAACACCGCCTCCTTTGGTTAAAAAGTTATCAGAACCGGGAGATACAGCTGTATCATTCGATATCATCTTTCCGTCCGTATCATAGGTTTTCCAGGAAGTCTTAAGCTTAAGATCCTTTGTGCTCACAGGGCTGCTTACAGAGAGAATATCAATCTCAAATTTGCTGCCCGCAGATTCGCCTGTATTGACAATATTAGTCTGTGCGGTTATCTGAATATCAGTACTTCCGCCGGAGCTTCCTGCAATTCCGCCGGCAAAACCTGAGATAACAGCGGCAAGGATAATTACAAGAGTTAGCATCAGCATAACGCCTACAACCGGTGAAACTGCTTCATTTTTATTTCCTGATTTAATCAAAAAATTTCTCCTCCCCAAAATTATCTGAATATACTGTCAGCCGGGAAAAATAAAATATTTTTCCGGGTTTTATGCAAAACATTTACCTGCTTATTTAGAGATTAAGAGTTTACATCATCCCGCATACAGCATAAGGATTGTTCTGGGGGTTTTTAAGTTCAGCAAGCATCTTTTCATCTAATAAAAATTTGTTCATAACTGTTACATATTTATCATAGTTGTCCAGATTTTCTACCATATCAACAGTTTTTGAGACTTTTTCACCCCAGGAAGGCCCTGTCCAAACAGAAGAGTCAAAGTTAAATCCAAGAGCCGTTCCTGTTCCTGTTTTGGTTTTTTCATTCCAGAGAACAAAGATTCCTGCCGGCCTTGTGCCATATTTTTCCGTCAGATATGCCTGGTCATCAGATGTGAAGGCAACTGAATTTAAAACTCCGCCCTTTCCCGGAGTCATATCCCAGATTGTTGGGAATATATCCTCCTTGCACCATGTCGGCGCTGACACGGCAACATATGATGTATCTTTGGTAAGCGGCAGATTTTCCTCTACATATTTTACAAGAATGTATCCGCTTGAAACACCGGGGCAGAAATGATTGTGAAGAGATGCCGCATACATAAGATCATATGGTGCACCATGCGCCCATGCATTTGATAGTGAAAGAAGTGAGAAGGCATTTTCTCCAAGCGCCTTTTGTGTTGCATCCCCATCCTCCGTGTTGGCAAGCATTTTATCAATATCACCTGTAACTAAAGCTACTTTTGAAAATGCACCTTCTTCAGCCAGGTTTATGATTTCTCCCTTTGTCATTGAATAATATCTTTCTGCAGGCTCAAGATAGAGGCCTTTTCCCGTATTTTTATTATAGAAATAAAACCATAGCTGCTTTGAGTCGGCCCGGTTTATCTGAAAAAGTGTGTCATCAGAGTTCTGAAGACCAGAAACATGTGTTATCCCTGAAATTGCTTTTTGTGTTGTATGCCCGTTAATCAAAACCCGTCCTGCATCTGTAAAGCAGGCAACATCAGAATCACCGTACTCAAAATCCAGTTTTTCCATTGCAAGTGCGGCAGAACGCTCTCCAAGTTCATAAAAACGGTAATCATCAGTTGTTTCGGCAAAAACCGGTGCAGTCATCAGGCATAAAAGAAAGATGCCTGTTATCAGTCTTATATATTTGTTCATTTTAATCTCCTGTTTATCACCTGAAGCGAAATCTGGCATGTATTTGTTCAAAACAAAACACGATGTCGTAATTATAATACCTCCTGTAATAAATTAATGTAAAAATTATTACATAATATAATAAAAATATTACTAAATTAAAATAGATTTTTTTTTGATATGAAATAATGCTTATATAATTTAAAAAAATAATTCTAATCCTGTGTAGTTTTACGAACCATGATGAAATATATAAATGATGTAAATTAATTTGTTATAAAACATAAATATTTTATTTGTGCCAAAAATTTGATTGAAAGGAGAATTAATGACAAAAAAAGACAGAAAAAAAGATCATTTTTTCATTGCATATAATGAAAAAATAAAAAGGACTAATAAAAAAAACCGGTGAAATAGAGACAATTTCAGGGGATTTTCAGCATGTCATAATTAATGGAGAAGAATTTGTTGATGTCAAAGATTCACTCATTCCGTATAAAAGAGAAAATTTTCCTTTCAGTATTTACGATATCGATTTTACTAAAATCAAAGATTCAGAGGATCTTTTCATAAATGGGAAAAAAGAGAACAAAAATTTAGTCAGACACATTGGCATCAAAGGCAAAGAATATATTTTTTTTAACGGCAGTTATGAAGAATTCAGGAGATTTGCTTATTCATCAGATAAACTTTTGAAAAACAAAAAAACAAAGAATATAATTACTATTGGTGCAGTTTTCTTAGTTTTGATAGCCACAACAGTCATTTTTTTGTTTGGTGTGGGTGACGAAACCGCAGAGGCAGCACTTGATCTTGGAAGTAAAATCAGCACATATGCAGGTTTTTCGGATTATACATCTGAAGAAAACATTAAATCGGGATATTATAAAAAAACCTTCTCCTGGGAATTTGATGGAAGAAGTGACAAATTTTTATGGTCAAATGCAGAATCACCCCGACAGTTTTCAATAACTGCAAATATCTCTAAAAATTCATATTATCAGTCTCAAAAAGCTGATCATTTAAGCAGAAATTTTTCAGAATATATATACAATACACACAATCAGGAGGCAGTAGAACAGATTGCTGAAAAAATACACAGTTCAGGAGAAAAATACGGATATGGGAAATATGAAAACGCAATGAACGCGGCATCATTTGTTCAAAACTGCATTGTGTATGCCAGTGATAAAGAGACAAAAAATTCTGGAGAATACTGGCGCTATCCTGTTGAAACATTAATTGACGGCACAGGAGACTGTGAAGATACAGCAATCCTTCTTGCGGCAATACTTGATCAGATGGATTATGATGTCATAACTTTTGGTCTTTTGGGGGTTGGAGAGAACAAAAATGAGGGACATGTCGCAGTGGCAGTAAAGGATGTTATCAATCCTGTGTGCGGGAACTGCGCACTGATTGAATTTAAAGGTGAAAATTACCTTTACCTTGAATCTACAAATAACTGGGATGTTGGATTTATACCTTATGATTATTATGGAAAACTGGCAATAGAGGGTGCAATAGAATAATCTCTTTTTTAAATCTGTTTTTCTTCAGAAAAACGTTCATGAAATTATCATTTTATGCAACAGTTTCATGTAAGTTACGAAGTAACTTACATCGCAAATCATTCATCAAACATAATTATACTTTATTGCAACATATAAAAAAATATTAATTGTTGATTGTGTAATACTTAAATTAAAAAAGTTATTACTCAACTGAAATCAGTATTCACAACATGCACTTAAAAAACCAAAAACAACAATACAATTGGTAAATATAAATTAACATAAAGTAAATATATTTGTAGAATGATTTGATCTGATTAAAAAACAATCAGACTTCGCAATAAAAAATCATGAACGCCTTCATAAAACCGGATGAAATTTTCAATGATAACATACATTCTGCAAATAATTAACGAAGAATGTAAAAAAATTCATTCCGGTATTATCTAATAGTAAAGATATTATTATTTACAATTCAAATTAGTTAATCATTATTCATGAGAATGCGGATGAAAAATATAACTAAAACAAAGGTTTAGAAAAAATGGAAGGAAAAACACTTGATACCAGTCAGCTCACAAAAATAATGATTATAGCAATTGCTGCAACTCTCGTGCTGGTCGCTGCTGTCAGTGCATTATATGTAATAAAAATATTTTCAAATGACAATAATGATGATACTTTTCTGCCAGATGAAAATATTATAAAAACAACAATTCCAACACAAATTCCATCTCCGGTACCTGATGCAAACACTCCTGAAATAAGTGATCCAACAATATATCAGACTGCAGATCAGTCTTCAAACATATTTACAATGCCGGTTGACAAAAGCGCTGATGACAAAGTACGGGTTGTTGACAACTATACTCCAAACGATCCATATTTTTCACCACCTGAGTTTAACACAACATCAGCTGATTATAGTCTTTCCCTGGATTTTTATAAACTTCTTTATGAAAATAAAATAAAAGACATGAAATACACTCCGTTAAGTGTAGTTGTTAATGTTGGAAAAGGGCCTTTGGTAGTTAATTTCAAAATTTCAAATGTTAAAGTGACAACAGGGAAATCCTCAACAGGAGGAGGAAGCAGTCCGAAATACAGTTCAGGTGTTCACACATTTACAGGTGTTCCAACCGAAGTGCCTTTCTATTCATTTCTAAATATAAGAGTTTCAGACAACCTGACAGGAGAACTCTTAAAAGAAGGCGGATTTAGCAGACAATTTCCATCTACCGATGAACAAAATATATTTATCTATGAAACCGGAGAATTCAGAATTGATCTCTACGGAAGCGGTCTTGATACTGATCTTAAAATCTTTTCAGGAACAGTACCTGAAAATCCGGACGCAATTCCTGTTGATTCTGCAGCATCGGTTAAATTTTCTGAACTAGGGAAAAGTGAAGAATCATCAAATGCTAAAAACACAGCACCTCCTGAAGAGGAATGGTGGTGAAAGATTTAGATGTCTGATATAATTTTAGCATCTGAAAGAGAAAAAAAACCGGAATTAAAACCTGATTCTAAAAAAGATACTGAATCAGAATCATGCACAAGAATTTCAGAACCAAAAGATAAAAGTGATAATTCTGACTTTGAATATGACTTTGAATTTGAATCAGCTGAACTTTTAGATGAATCTCTAATTAAAACTTCTATTGAGAGTGAAAATTTAAGGGAATATCAAAAAAAGCCTGTTTCAGACACTAATAACAAAAAAACAAATGAATTATTCAAGTCTGCAAATGATTTGCGGAGTAAATTATTTTCAGGTAAAGAAAAGGATGATAATGAATTAAAAAACAAAAAAACAAACCGGTTAAAAAAGGCAGTCAGTTATAAAAATTTCATTTTGAAATCCGGTAATAAAAGAGAATTATCTGATATAAGCGATACGAAAAAAAAGGATATTGAAAACGATACATCTAATATAAAAAAATCAGTTCTTAAAAATTACCTTGAATCAATAAGTGAAATTACATCGGTTTTAAATCCAAAAAACCAGACAATTGATACAGAATTAAAACCCCATATAGTTGATTATCCCCCCGTTCCTGATATAAAAGACTTCAAAGGAGAAACAGATGATGAGATACTTGACCGCTACTGGCTAAAACCTCCTCACTCTTATGCAGTTATTATAAATGACAAAGACAAAAACAGAAAATACCTTGTATTTGAACCAAAAATATCTGAAAAAGAACATTTAATTCTTGAAGAAACTGATGCACAGCTTAGATCCGCAATCCTTTATGACCGAAATCTTCAAAAAGAAGAGCTTAAATTTGATTCTGAGATGATTCTTCGCATAATAAAAAATCTCGATCCGGAAATTACTCCGGAAAGAACAGGAATAATATGTTATTATCTGGAGAGAAACTTTCAGGGTTACGGAAAGCTTGATCCCCTGATGCATGATGAGGGAATTGAGGATATAACATGCAACGGCCCTGACATTCCTGTCTTCATCTTCCACAGGAAATACTCGAATCTGCCTGTAAATATTTTATTTGACGCAAATGAACTGAATAAATTTGTCCTTAAAATTGCACAAAAAGCCGATAAACAGCTTTCATTAACAGCTCCACTGGTTGACGCTGCCCTTCCTGAAGGGGCACGTGCACAGATTACATATACTGATGTTGTCTCCTCTAAAGGAAGTTCATTTACAATAAGAAAATTTAAGGCAGATCCTATGACGCCTGTTGACTTAATTGACTACGGGACGTATGATGCGGAAATTTTAGCATTCATATGGCTTTGTGTTGAAAACAGAAAAAGCGCAATTGTTGTTGGGGGAACCGCATCAGGAAAAACTTCAATGATGAACGCATTTTCACTTTTTATCCCGCAGTTTGCAAAAATTGTTTCAATTGAAGATACCCGTGAGATTCAGATGCCACATAAAAACTGGCTTCCGATGAAGACACGTGAGAGCGCCTCAGAATCAGGAAAGGGAAATGTCGATATGTTCTCGCTTTTAAAAACAGCGCTCAGGCAAAGACCTGAATATATAATTGTCGGAGAAGTAAGAGGCGCTGAAGCCCAGACTCTTTTTCAGGCAATGAACACAGGACATACTACATACTCAACTTTGCATGCAGGAGGTGTTGAACAGGCAATTAACCGATTGACAACAAACCCGATTAATGTACCTGTCGCAATGTTTGGTGCCCTTGATCTTATGATAATTCAGCAGCTCCAGTATATCGGCGGAAGAATGGTCAGGCGTTGTATAACAATAGATGAGGTTGTGGCAGAAAAAGATCAGATCACTTATAATGTGCTTTATAAATGGAATCCTGCAAAGGACAATTTCAGAAGAGTTGCCAAAGAATCAAGAATAATAAATGAGATTGCATATAGTCATGGCTGGAGTATTGATGAAACCCTAAGACAGGTGGAAATCAGAAAAGAGATTCTTGAGGGTCTTTTGAGGCATAATATCCGAAATTCGGATGAGATAACAAAAGTGTTTGACGAATTTTCAAAGAGCGGCAGATATGAATTTACAGAATAATTTTCTTATATCCTCCTTAAACACAGAGGAGTTTCAAAAATCTCTTAAGGCAGCCCACATTCCAATACCTGCGGCAGAATACCTTCTGATTTTAATTCTTGGAACAGTCCTTGCAGGGATGAACTATATACTGATTGTCAATTTTTTGATACTTCTTGAAATAGAGATAAACCCGATATCATTTCTGCCGCCACAGACAACAGCTGTTCTTTTATTCTTTGTTCTTGTCGTTGGGATATTCCTCTTTTCATATATGTATCCGCAGACTATTGCAACAGGAAGAAAGACCAAAATTGAGCTTGAACTTCCATATGCAATAACATACATGCAGGCTCTTTCCACAACAATGACACTCTTTTCCATTTTTAAGAGTGTTGCTGAGAACAAAGATCTCTATGGTGAGGTTTCAGAGGAGTGTGGTATGATAGTAAGGGATGTTGAATATTTCGGCGATGACCTTCTGACAGCTATGAGAAACTTACAGGAATATACACCATCTCCTAATTTTTCAGAACTTTTAAACGATTTGGCAATGGTTTTTAAGACAGGCGGCAGTATGACAGACTTTTTTGCCTCAAAATCTGCACATTTCCGCGAAACTGCAATGCAGGAACTTGAAAACACATTAAAAACAATGGAGATTATGGCGGAGATTTATGTAACCGCATTTGTTGCAGGTCCTATTGCAATAATGATTATGATTGTTGCACAAAATCTCTCCGGACAGTCAACAATAGATCTTTTAGAGCCTCTTATGTATATCGGCCTTCCTATTGGCGCTACTGCCATGATCTTTCTTTTATACATCATGATGCCGCCCGACAGCCTGTCTGTCAGCAAAAAAGAGGTTGCACAGGCAGAATACACAGATACCAATATAGAAAAAGACAATCCTGAAATTATTGATGATAAATTTCTAAAAAATCTTCAGGCTAAAAAGCAGGCTATTAAAATAAAATCAATTTTGAGAAATCCACTTAGATACTATGTATCCGACTACCAGTATGGTCTTGTTTTTGGAATGCTTCTTGCATGTGTAGTGCTTCTTTTGCATATGAATGGTTTTATTGCAGAAATATTTCCGGATTATTCATTTGAAGCATTTATCTGTATCATGCTCATTGCATTTATGCTTCCAATAACATTTGCATATGAAGCCAGAAACTGGTATCTTAAGAGATTTGAATCCCAGCTTCCGGGATTTCTTAGGGAAATATCTGATATGAAAGATATGGGAATGACACTTCAAAGTGCTATTCATATTATTGCACAAAGCAAAATAGGAGTTTTAACATCAGAAGTTAAAATCGCATCAGAAGAGATTAAGATGGGTACAAGTGTTTCCGGTGCATTGTACAAACTTGAAGAAAGAATTGGCCTTGTATCTGTTAAAAGAGCAATTTCTCTTGTGATTAAGGCAAGTGAAATCACTGATCATTTAAGAGAGATTCTTGCAATTGCAGTAAGCGACCTTGAACACTACCTGAAGATGAAAAACGAAAGATTTGGTGTGTCTTTTATCTATGTCGCAATAATTTATCTATCATATGGAATATTTCTTTATTCTGCATACCAGTTAAACGTCTCATTTGTCGAGAGTTTTAAGGAGTTTGACATTAATTTCAACCTTGCCGCCAACATCTCGGAAATGTTTCATATATCAATTATTCTTGGCTTTTTTTCTGGAATTATGGCAGGACAGCTCAGCTCAAACAACATCCTTGCAGGATTAAAGCACAGTATGGTTTTCATGGCGGCATCGCTTGTTTTGTTTGCAGTGATAATTCAGGTATGAATTTATGGGAGGTTTTTAATGTGAAAAAAAGAGCCAGTGAATTAAATTTTTTGAAGAGAGCCGAAGAGGGAGTATCTCCTGTTATTGGAGAGATGCTTATGTTAAGTCTTGTTTTAATCCTTGTCTCTCTCTTTGCAGTTTCTGCAGGGCAATACATTCCACAGGACAGGGAGCCTTCCTTAACTATAATGACAACAGGGAATCCGGAAGACAACTGCAATCTGACATTATGGCATAAAGGCGGAGATACAGTACAAAAGCGTGATATCAAGGTGATTTTTTCAAAGGATGATGACAGAAATGTTTATTATTCTGATAATATCACCATTAACGGCGTTTCTGATTCCATGAATTTCATGCCCGGAGATTCTATGAAAATATCCACTGGAGTGGATATCAGAGGCTATGATGTACAGATGGTAGTTTCGAAGTCTGTAATTTATTTTGGGAGGGTTAAGAATTGAAAAATGATTGTGCAGTAGCTCCTGTTGTTGCCGGACTTTTAATTCTTGCAGTAATTGTTACTGTAATATCTGTTTATTTTACAACATATGTTCCCTCGCTTAAAGAGGAGGCGGAGATTGAGCATCTTTCAAATGTTGAAAGGGAATTTTTATTATTTTCATCAGATATTGAAAACGCTGTCTGGCAAAAATCAGAGGGAAGACTTTCAAGAAATATTGAGCTTGGTGGAGGAGATGTTTTTTTATCCTCAATTAAATCAGGCGGAGTTTTGCAGGTTTTTAATGATTCTGTTCTGTACCAGATTAAAAACAGTTCAGGAATTTCTAAGAATTTTTCAGCAGTCAGATTCTCATATACTCCTATAAGCAATTTCTGGCACAATCAGGGTTATTCCTGGCAGTTTGGTTATGTAAATCTTACAACTGAATACGGAAGACAAACCCCTCTTTTATACAGTGATATGAACTCTGTTAAACTTAAACTAAATACTTCTTCAAATAGTTCCGGACTTTTTTCATCTCTGTTTGATATAAACTGCATGTATGAGCCTGTTTTTGAAAAGGATGCCTATGGGAATTTCACAGGTACAAATTATTTAAACTGCACTGAGATTTCTATGACTCTTACAGGATTTAAAACCGGAGAGAAAAATTATGCAAGTGGAAACGGGCTTTCAGCACTTAGTCTTGAAACACAGATAAATAATTATGATTTCACAGAAGAAAAGATCAATTTCACGGTTTTTGAAGAAACGCCTCTAAATATCAATAAAACTCTCTGGAAAGATATGAATAAAAAGCTCGCTTTGATTGAAAAGAGGAAATTTAATAATGTTCATGTTTTGTGCTATCAGGAAGATATCGATGAACACATTGGAGATTCGCTTGGAATATCATTTATTGACCCGCTAAAAGTAAAAATTAGAGAGATTAATCTGATAATTTCAGCACAATAAAAAAAACTTTCATTTTAGAGGGGGATTTTTAAAATCCTCTGAATATTACTTTTCAATTCAAAAAAGAAATTAAAGACTCTTAAAAAAATCAAAAGTCTCTAAAAGTCCGTCTTTTAAACTAACCTCAGGTTTCCAACCGCATACTTCTGAGAATTTTGAATAATCTGCATATGAATAACGAACGTCTCCCTGGCGGGGGTTTGAATATATGGGCCTTACATCTTCTCCGGAAATTTCTCCCATTATTTCCAAAAGCTCTTTTAATGATGTCCCTTTATTGCATGAAACATTAAAAACACCTTTTGCATTCGATTCCATCGCTTTAATATTTGCACTGACAATATCCTTAATATATACAAAATCACGGGTCTGATTTCAGTCTCCAAATACAACAGGCTGTTGTCCTTTTATTATTGAATTAATAAAGTACTT
>NZ_JBSREC010000135.1:0-5701 GCF_055145805.1 Methanomicrobium sp.
CCGATGCCGAAAGGATTCTTTTTAGCCTTGAAAAAAAGTCGGATTGTGTTCAGTGGAACAATGAATTAAGAAAGGAATACTTTGCACTTTTTGCAAAGAAGATAGAAGGGAAAGAAACTCTGCGTAAAACGGGCTATTTTGTATTTGATCTGGATGACATCTAAGAGGAATATGCATAATTCATCAACAGGAAGAAATGAAGGGCTATTCGAAAGGAAAGAAAAAAATTTCAAAGAAAATCCTGCTGTTTAAGGTACTCCTAAGCAAGTTGAGGATACCTTTAGGATACCCTCCTTATCGGATATTTGTACCTGAAGATAATTTATTATGTTAATTAATGCAATATTAAAAAACGCACAACATTTAATGACGTGAATACTATGGCCAAACCAATTGAATTCGGCTTAATCTTAAAAGGCGAGGATAAACAGAGATTTCACAAATATATGGAAAATCCAAAGTATTCAAAAGAAGGAAAAGAGATGATTTGCCGTGCCTTAAAACAGGCAGAAAAGATGCGTATAAATGAATTATACAATTCTCTTTGAAAAACTCAGATTCCCGCGTTTTCCTTAATACCCTGATTTTGCTGCCGATTTCTCACAGTTCCTCATTTTTTCTTTTCTTAATCGCTCTTCCTTTACTGGTGAGCCTGTATTTCTGCAAACGGCTGCGTGGTTTATCAGGAATTGTCATCTCCAGAAGTCCTGACTCTATAGCCGGGCGGATATATCTCAGCCTGATATTTTCTTCATTCTTTAATCCAAGATTTCTCATAATATCCTGGCGTGTCATTTCTCCATCAAAGACTTTCAAAAGTCTTTTGACTTCCCCTGTGACTTCCCCTGTGACTTCATGAGACTGCATGCCTGCCTTTTCACTCTTTAAATGTCTATAGATGACTATTTTAAAGCCGTCTGTCATTAAAAAGTCAGGTTCAGGAAGATTAGCCTCCCGGCATCGTTTGATTATATCGCCTGTACCTGTACCCATCCGTTCAATATAACCCGTAAGATACATTGGCTCTGCAAGTAATGGGTTAATTGGAACTGATCCATGTGCCTCTCTTAATTTTTCAAGTGTCAGTGATGGCGGGAGTCTTCCCGGATTCCATACTTCAAGACGATCTGAAAACAGCATAACCTGTACGCTGCCATTGCTTGTGTAGTCTCTGTGTACAACAGCATTTACGATTGCTTCTGCAACAGCCTCTTTTGGGATTTCATATTTTACAGGAGCCTGAGGACCTGATTGGCGTGTTCCAACGGATAATGCAAGTTGACTCAGCACAAAGTCAATTGCCTTTTCAACCATCTCAAAAACCGTACCTTTGTACACATGATATGAAGGGATGGGTTTAGATACTCCCGTTCCGTGGAAGTGAGCACATTTAACTTCAGAAGAAAGAAGGAAACGTTGAGGATTTTTGCCGAAAAGAAGAACTGAAGCATTTGTTAAATATTTATCATCAAGAAGATTCAGATGCTTAAGCAATTCTGAAAAATCTCCGTTTTCCCGTAATGGAAAATGACGAATATATTTTGCTGTGCTGATGAACCATTTCATCTTCTCCTGGTCAAGGTCATCAGGTACTGCCTTTAAACATGGTGATGTATCAAATGGTCCTGATCGTATGAACTGCTTTTCCATTAAATATTCTATAAGTGCTGAATATATACTGGAAATGAGTTCTGCTGATGTATCAAATCTTTTTCGGATTAATTCTGTCTTTATTCTGGCAACAAGAGTCTGCATTTTGGGATTTCGTAATGAATCATCTGTTCCTTTAACATAGATCAACCGATACTTGTTAAGTTTTGTTGCAAGATCAAATTCCTTTTCTGTTGGTGAAATGCCATCTTTATCTGCAGAACCGTAATCATAACCAAAAAGGCCATATAAAGATCACAATGACTTACTTCTTCCAGATATAGTTCATCCGGACAGCGGTTTACAGCAGGAATGTCTTCAAAAAGAAAGACTTCAAAAAACCGGCGCATCAAAGAATCACCTTTAAGGTAATCACGAAGTCTTATTCTTTCTTCTGCAAATTCATTTTGCACACTACTGATAAAAATTCGGATTGGAATCATTTTAAATCTCAAAATTTTATATTATAATCGGGTTTTTTTGATCAGATTTCATTTTTTTCATATCACTCCTCCAAAACAATGCTATTCATACAACTCTTTAAAATTTAGTAAACTTTGCCAATATCCTCTTCTGAAACATCGAAATATTCATCGGTTTCCAGGATGTGGTACCGGCCCTTCGCCTTAACACCATATTGATTTCCAAGAGTTGAATACGGCAGGACAAATTTTCCGTTCTCACTCTTCTGGGTGTAAACAAACTCTCTTCCTGTATTTGTGACAATGTTTACCTGAACAGTTCCTTCTCCCAAAACCTCAAAGCCTCTTACATACTCAAATATCTTCACATTGTCATCGGGGTCAGGCGATTCGTACACAAGACGGTAGTTTTTAAGCGCAGGAACAATGCAGCAGGGTTCATCAGGGTCTGTACTAATGAGCATTTTGTCATCCGAAACTGCTTCCAAAACTGCCTTGTCATAGTCCATGGTGTCATAGCTGACAACCGACTTAACGCCGGAGACTGTTTTTGTTGTCAGAACATCGGCCTCTGTTGGCTTTATGTATGTTCCGTCAAGATTTTCCAGTTTTACAATCATTGAGTTGTAATAATCGGGAGTATAGCAGATAGTATTTGCATAATTTCCGGAATCATCAGGCATATTAATATAAATTAAATAATCATTCACAATGTCTGCCTGGTTGAGCCATGATAGAATTGTCAGGATTCCCTTATCAGGCGTTGTCAGTTCACTGTTTGTAATAACAAATTTTGCATTTGCATTATCCATAATCCGGTTTGCAGCATCTTCAAATTCCGCTATCAAAAAGTCAGCACACCCCATGTCCCCTGCGACATTGTCCTGGAACGGGTTTGAAACCGGAATCCTTTTACCGATAAGTGTAATTACATGCCCGAAATCCCACCAGGCCATGACTCCATAGGAGTTATCAGGATATGTGAATGTATCAGATGAATACTCGCCGAAGTAATCAACACCAGGAGAAGGAGTATTCTCGTTCATCCACTCCATTGATTCTATCCATTTGCTCTTCTCAAAACTGACTCCGGAATAATCACTTGCAAAGTTAACATCGCTTATCAAAGAATTTACAAAGAAAAGAACTGTTATTATTGCAATAAATGCAAATATTGCGGCCCCCGTCGGATTTTTTTTCACAACCGTAGCCTTAACTTTTTTTGATTTTAAAGATCTTTTTTCATCCTTTTTAAGATATAAGGAAAAATCCCTGAAGAAGTTTGTATATGCATATGATATACAAAATGCAGAAAGAACCGCAAACGGAACTGCGACAAAGAATTCAAATCTTAAGTGCTTTATTGTGATATACAGGGTTATCAGTGCCCATATAAGAATGAATAAAGAACCCCTCTCTTTTTTTGAGATAACATTCTTCAAGGCTATTATAATTCCGCCAAAAACTAAAATGAATGCAAAATGATAGCTTTGCAGGGCATAATCAAGGCTCCATGGCTGCATCTCTGCAATAGCTGCATTTTCAAAGCCGAAAATCAAATTTGCGCCTGAAAACAGATTTGTAAAAATCTCAGGCAAAAGAAAAGATGCCAGAACTCCTGACAGCATTCCTGTAATAAGAATAATTCCGGGATATGCAAACTTATTCTCTTTAAATTGTGTTCTGCTAAGGCCATTTGATATAATAATCATAATCCATGTTGCAGCAATTATCAGAACTGGAATTATTGCGTGAATTATAGTATAGGAAGAGAGGACAAATCCGTCATATTTTACACCGAAAATGAGTATGAATACAGCCGGAATTATAAGTGCAACAGTGTTTACAAAACCTTCCCTGATTGGAGTAACACCCAGATTATGCGAAAATATGCATGAAATAAATGTATATACTGATATTATCACAAGAAACAGAACGGTTGTCGGAGAAGTAAAATAGCAGGCGCAATAAAAAAATCCTGCAATTACGCTGTATAAAAAGGGTTTTAGAAAATTTTTATCTTTTAAACAGGGAATGAATTTTTCAGCCGGATTTATACCTGATGCAAGGATATAAAAAAGGCAAAAGAGAGAAGAGAACAGGATTTCAGCAGCCTGATGATCAACATACCCGTATGAGGTATAATTCAAAAAGAAAAGTGATATTACAGATGTAATAGCTGCTGCAACAATACCCGTAAGCCTGCTTTTTCCAACGGTTTTTGCAATGAAATATACAATCGGCACCATTCCCGCTGCCATAAGGGGAGGAACAAATGATACAATATTTATTATATCTGTCTGTCCCACGGCTCCGCAAATAATTGCAAAAGCACCTGCGATCATCGGGAAAAGAGGGCCCCACCCGATATTTTTGCCATTAGGGTATGCAGTCATAGGGTCAAACCAGTCGTACTGCAGAAAGTTATTTGCCATAACTTCAATCTGCCTGAAATTAAATTCTGCATCGCCTCGTATTATATGAATAAAACCTGTATCGGTGAGAAAAAAGACGGGTAGTATTCTTAAAATAAATGCAAGCAGTGAAAAAAAAAGCAGAAGTATTATGAGATTCATATTTTTTTTCAGCAGATGAAACATATTACAATTAATATTAATCTTGTAAAACAAAAAATTTGCTTTTTAGCTGTGAAAAAAAACAGATCTGTTTTTGCCTGTCTTCATAATTTCCCCGAAGAATATGCACCTCATTCAGTTTATAGAAATTATCTGATAAAAATAGAGATGAGATAAAAATTTGGTTAAATTTCTTTAAAATATCGATTAAAACTCTAATATCTCCTTAAAGCAATCACCAGACTTCCTAAAATACCTGCTGCAATAAAAAGCTCCATTCCAAATCCGGACTGGGTGGGCAGTGGCGCTGGTGCCTGTGTTGCTGCAGTCATTTCAGGTGTCACTTGTAAAGTTTCTGTTGGCATTACTGTTGAAATTTCAGTTTCAGCAGGCGCTATGTCAATTTCTGATGCAAGGATTGTGCTTCTCTGTGTATCATAGATTGTGAAGTCAGATATTGCCTGAGGTCCGGCCATTCCTCCCAAACCGGGACATAGATCAGATGACGCCTCACCTGAGTTGAATTTTACCTTTAAAATATACTGGTAATCCGAGTCCCATCCGAAAACATGAGAATATTCCGGATACATCTCTTTTGTCTCAACAATTTCACCGTCACGTATTGCTGAAACAGTCGCAGAAGATGCCGTGCATGTTGTTCCCTCACACTCTGTACAATCAGGCTTCAACTCTGTTGTAACTGTGTACCCCTGATAATAATAAGATATCAGCCTTGAAGGATCACCATAGGATGCAATAAGAGGAGTTTCTGTAGAGCCGACAGTTCCAATCTTGCCAACAGATATCCATTCACCGCCCGGCCCTCCAAGAATTGTGGTTTCAATCGAATCACCCTGTTTCAAATCATTGAAAATATCGGGATTATATGTCGTTCCAACGACAATATTGTTTTTAAGGCTGGATTTTCCATAGGTTACCCATTCGTTTCCATTATAAACAGAACTTACCTGCATTGTAAGCCTGTTCTTTGAGGGTTCAAGCTTTGAAACCTGTCCTTTGTAGGTTTCTTCCATAATGATTGCCGATGCAGGC
>NZ_JBSREC010000136.1:0-5036 GCF_055145805.1 Methanomicrobium sp.
TGAATATCTATGATTGATCTGCCCTTAAACATTTAGTGGTTCGCCTAAATATTTGATAATTTCATAGAGTTTGACCAGGTTTTAGATAAACCTGTCCAGATAGGATAGGGGATAACTGGATACACTCGAATAAAATTAAGACATGGCTTGAAAATATTTTAATAAGCCATGCTTCAGGTGAAATGAATACGTGACAAATTGTCACGGTTTGAAAAGACTCCCCCTGACGGAAAATGCAGTTTACCAATTTTGCTGACAGAGAACAACTTTTCAGTCTTATTCCTGAGTTCCTGACTATGAATGTTCCTGAAAAGTCCGGCTTTGCCTCTGGCAACAAAGTGGGGGTTAAATCTAATATATGGCCAAAAACAATAGTATCATACCATGAAACTGAAAGTAATCATTCATGAGGCGGAAGAAGGCGGATTCTGGGCAGAAGTTCCTTCAATCCCGGGTTGTGTGACTCAGGGTGAAACTTTTGATGAACTGCTTGTCAATATTTATGATGCAGTAGAAGGATGCCTGTCTGTAGATGTACAGGATCTCTCTCTTTCAGGAAAAGACAGAATAATGGAGATAGCGGTTTGAAAGCTGTCAGTGGTAAAAGCTTCAGGTGAAATGAATACGTGTAAAATTGTCACGTTTTTAATTATCCCTTCTCCCGAAAAATACAGATCAGAAAAATGAGAACTGCAAGTTAAACACAAGTTAGAGAAAACCACCAAAATATCTTATTTTAAAGAAAATATAAGTAATAATCAGCGATTTAACAAAAAATAAAGTTCTCAAAAATGAGTTTTGCAAGTTAAATGAAAGTTAAAAATCATGCTAAAAAGGCAGACATTTTTTTTGAAACTCACCCTAAAAATCCAGAAAAGAACGCAATAAATTATTATTCCCTTATACTCAATATTACATTAAGGGTAAAAAAGGTGAAATAAATGGCATCCGCAGAATATACAGAAAAACAGTTTGAAAATGATATTGAATTTTCACTTTGCACAAATGGCGGTTATGTCAAAGGAAATCCGGAAAAGTTTGACAGGGTTCTGGGGCTTGACACGGAAACCCTCCTCACATTCATCAAAACAACACAGCCGAAGGAATGGAAAAAATACAACAGCATATACGGTGATGACAGCGAAAAAACATTTCTTGACCGGTTTACAAGGGAAGTTGCAAGAACAAACCTCCTTCGCGTACTCCGGCAGGGAATAAACGACCGGGGATGCAGGTTTAAGGTAATCTACTGGAAACCGGAAACAGCAATCAATGAGGAATCAAGAGAACACTATGATCAGAATATCCTCAACTGCACAAGACAGCTTCACTACTCACCCTCAAATGAAAACAGTCTGGATATTGTTCTGTTTGCAAACGGAATCCCGGTTGTATCAATGGAACTCAAAAACCAGTTCACCGGCCAGAATGTAGCAAACGCAATCGGACAGTACAAATTTGACAGAAACTCCCGCGATCCAATCTTTGAATTCAAAAAGAGAGTCATTGTTCACTTTGCAGTTGATCTCTACAATGTCTATATGACAACCCGCCTCAACGGAGGGCAGACAAAATTCCTCCCGTTCAATCAGGGATCAAACGGAGCAGGAGAGGTAGGCGGAGCAGGAAACCCCCTTTATTACAACACATATCAGACCGCTTATCTCTGGGAAAAAGTTCTCACAAAAGACAGCCTTCTTGAAATCCTTCACAAATACCTTCATATTAAAACCGAAACTCTGACAGACTTAAACGGAAAAACAACCGAAACAAAAGAGACCCTTATCTTTCCAAGATATCATCAGCTCGATGTTGTAACAAAGCTTCTCTCAGATGTCAGGGAAAACGGTGCAGGTAAAAATTATCTCATACAGCACAGCGCCGGAAGCGGAAAATCAAACTCTATTGCATGGCTTGCACACCGGCTCTCGGGACTGCATGACAGAACAGATAATAGAATTTTCAAATCGACAATAGTTGTAACTGACAGAAAAGTTCTTGACAGTCAGCTTCAGGACACAATCTATCAGTTTGATCATGTTGAAGGTGTCGTTGTAAAAATCGACAAAGACTCAAAACAGCTTCGCGATGCAATCAATTCAGGCGCAGGAATAATCATCACAACACTTCAGAAGTTCCCAGTAATCTACAAAGAAATAAATTCAGACAACAAAAATTTTGCAGTCATTGTTGATGAGGCTCATTCGTCACAGACCGGGGAAGCGGCGAAAAAACTCAAAACAGCGCTTGCCAACATAGAAGAAGTCCTTGAGGAATATGCAAAAGCCGAAGGTGAAGAAGAAGACAAACGCCCGGACGAAGAGGATAAGTTAATAGCCGAAATCGCTGCACAGGGGCAGCACAAAAACCTTTCATTTTTTGCTTTCACCGCAACACCAAAAGACAAAACACTTCAGATGTTCGGAGTAAAACAGCCGGACGGCAAATACAAGGCATTTCACATCTATTCAATGCGGCAGGCCATTGATGAAGGATTCATCTTAGACGTTTTGAAAAATTACATGACATACAGCATGTATTACAAAATTATCAAAAACATACCTGATGATCCGGAACTTGACACAGCTGCAGGAATTAAAGCAATACGGCGCTATGAAAGCCTTCATCCTCACAACCTTGCGCAAAAGACCGCTATCATGGTTGAACACTTCAGGAGTCAGACAAAAAACCAGATTGGCGGAAAAGCAAAGGCGATGGTCGTTACAGCCTCACGCCTTCATGCAGTAAGATACTGCTTTGAGTTTAAGCGATACATCAAAGACAAAGGATACACAGGCCTTGATGTTCTGGTTGCCTTCTCAGGCGAAATAGACGATGAGGGAATGACATGGACTGAAGAGAAAATAAATAAAACAAAATCCGGAGAGCATATTAAGGAAAAACAGCTTCCAAAAGAGTTCCATGATAATTTCAATATCCTGATTGTGGCAGAAAAGTATCAGACCGGATTTGATGAGCCGTATCTTCACACAATGTTTGTCGATAAAAAATTAAGCGGAGTTAAGGCAGTCCAGACCCTCTCACGAATAAACAGGATTGCCGAAGGCAAAGACAGCACATTTGTTCTTGACTTTGTGAACACTGCCGAAGATATTCAAAAAGCATTTCAGCAATACTACGAAGCAACAATTCTCGCTGAGGAAACAAACCCCAATGTTCTCTATGATCTCAAATACACTCTTGATGACTTTGGGATATACAGAGAGTCAGAGATAAATTCATTCGCAGAAATCTTCTTTGCAAACACTCAGGAAAGAGATATGGGAAAACTCTCTGCAACCCTCCGCCCTGCAATGGACAGATTCGCTGCAAAACCTCTTGAAGAGCGTGAAACATTCAAAACAACACTTTCCCGCTTCATCCGCATATATGGGTTTATAACTCAGGTATGCAGGATGTTTGACGAAGAATTGCATAAGTTCAGTGCATATGCAAAATTCTTATCAACAGTTCTTCCAAAAGGAGAGAAAGTAACAGTCGATTTGGACGATAAAATTCTTCTTCAATATTACAGACTTGAAAAGTGCTTTGGCGGATCTATTGTCATGGATAAACATGATGAATCAGGGATTGATCCAATCAAAGGGGAAGCCGGAGTCAGAAAAGAGAAAAAGGACACTCTCACAAAACTTCTTGACAGAATAAATGAGAAATTCGGTACAAACTTTACCGAGATGGATAAGGTTCTCCTCCAGATTGAAAATGATATTCGTACCGAAGAAAGCCTTGTAAACTTTGCACAGAACAATGATGAGCGTGTTTTCCGCCCGGTCTTTGAAAAAGTGTTCAAAGATATGGCGATTCAAAGGTATGAGCAGAATGATGAATTCTTTATTCGTATGTTCAACGATTCTGCATTTATGCAATACACAATGGACTTAATGCGGTCAGATATATACAGGAAAATTAAGACTGCACAGGTTTGAAATTCTCCCTCTCTAATATTTTAACAGGATATCATTTCAGGTTTATATTATACCTCAGAAGATTCTTCAGGCATCCATTTTAAATTTGGAGGGTAATTTTTTCCAATAATTATTGATAAGCCAAATTTATACTTGTATTCTTTTTTCGGATCTACAAATTTTTTAAGTTTTTTTTCATCATTTTCAGTATTATAATTCCACCAAGTCTTAATCTCCATAACTAAGAGATTTTCTTTCATATTTCCTCTTTTATGAATTATTAGATCAGGGTAAACTAATCTATCACCCAAATCTTTTTGTGAATCTAATTTTCTATTATATTCACAATCTAAATGATAATCCTCTAAGCATTTATTAGCGTACATTAATTCTTGTAGATATATGCCAAATCTAAAGACGATTGCTCTTTCAGCTGCATGTTTTTTCCAATCAGGAATATGATTGTTTGAACCTTCAATGAATTCATTAAGTACATTGTCTTTATTTATCAGATAACAGTCATTATCATAAAGTTTCGATAACGCTTCCAAAATCAATTTTTTAAGTAGGGGTTTTTCTAATTTATCCAAGGTTTTACCACCAAATAATTTAATTATCAGTTTTATGATCTCTGAAATGAATTAAATTATCTGTTTTCTAACCATTATCCGGCTTTATTTCAATTTTTAGCACATCAAATCTAATTCAATTCTTCAACCCCAGTGGAACCTTTCTGGAACTCTCTATTTATGACCTACAAAACCGACATTAAGTCAGGTAAAGTGTACGCATGTGCACTGATATATGCGGACAGGAGAAAAATAAAAATGGAGAATATAGCAAAACGGGAAAGGGAGAATATAAGCCGATTTAAAAAAAGACTGAATCTGACAATAAAACCTGAAAATTACGAGCATATTAAGAATAACGGCTTAAATGTATCCAGATTTGTAAATAACGCCACCAATGAACTCAAAACAAAGCAAACAAAGAATTAATCTTCATATTAAAAAAGAACAAAAATAATGGGCCTGTTGAGATTCGAACTCAAGATCTTCGCCGTGTAAAGGCGACGTCATAACCAGCTAGACCACAAGCCCATCAGAACAC
>NZ_JBSREC010000137.1:0-7439 GCF_055145805.1 Methanomicrobium sp.
GACACCCAATGGTAAAATTGGAACAGTTGTTCCCAATCATAAAGAATTAAAAGTCGGAACATTACGCGGCGTTTTAAAGCTCGCTAAAATAGATATAGAAGATTTTTCCAAAAAACATTTATGAAACTAATTTTTCATGCAGTGTTTCATAAAAACGTGAATGAAACGAATGTTTCAGGCGCTGTTTTATGTAAGTTACAGGGTAACTTTCATGTAAAATCAGATTTGGTTTTCATGGTAAATTATAGCCTGCTGTCACTTCCCTTTTCAGTGACATTTTTCAAACGGCATTTATCAACTTTTTCAAATCATTGATGTATTGTCATTTCATATACTGGCTTTGCCAGCTGGTCTTTCAAAGTGCATTAATCCCCAAAAACCCCAACCAAATTTTCCCATGACTATCATACTTCCCGATCCAGTATTCGGGTGCAGCGGCGTCATTCCCAAATCCGGCACTCCCTTCCCTCGTTCTTCTGTTCTTTCTTCTCTTCGCTTCTTTCTGTCACGTTTTTTTCCTGTGCCCGATTTCCGGCACAATAGAGGAGTGGGGATGATCGGGTTATAAGGCTGAAGAGTGCTTTGTGGATGTGGGGTTTTGGGTTTTTTTTATTCAGTTCATAAAAGTTTTTTCTTCTTATCGTAGATAAGATTCCAATCACTAACTGATTAAAAAAAAGGTCCGAATTATTTACAGGATGCCGGGAAATCGTCTTTAAAATCTCTTCAAACTCTTTGAAAAAGAGATAGATGTCAGATTATCGGGATTTCCCATTCCGTTTGAACAACGATGCAATTGGTGTTTCTGCTTATATGCAGGTGTCTGGTAACGATTGTGGTTTGAGGATTGAGTTTATAATATTTAATAAAATTAGAAAATCTGAATCTAAAAAGCAATCACTCCTTTAAATCAGTAGATTAATAAGACTTCATATAAAAAATGACATATATCTACTGTTCAGAGGGATATTATGGCTGCCACTGTAGCTAAAGAACTTGAAGTTTTACGACAAAATTTACTTGATTTAACTCTTAGAAATGGATTATTAAATCATCGTGTGTCAAAACGACGAACAATAGAAATAATTGATGAGTCTCCTCGGGAAATATTTGAAATCCTCGTCCTTAATGAAAAAAGTATGCAATTTAAGGCAACGAAAATTGCTAAAAAGGAAGGAGAACTAATTGAAGACGATCAAGAATCAGATTACTCCAATTTTGAAGAAGAGGCTTCTGAAGATGATTTGTCAAATATCTGGAAAGTAGAAGATTACGATGATATCCCTGAACACTATACGGATCAATATTTAGATACTCCCTATGATTCTGAAACTTTATTTAAAAAATTATTTTATACTCAAAATCAGTCGAAAACCATCTTTGAAGAACAAGGTTATTCTGTACTATATCTTGCATTAGGATTTCTAGAGTGGAAGGACAGGCCCGATTCAGATAGAACCCATAAATCACCTTTAATTTTAATACCTGTTGAAATGTCCAGGGTTGGGAAAAGAAGATCATTTTCATTGTCATGGACCGGTGAAGATATTTCTGCCTCTTTAACATTACAGGGGAAAATGGAAGAATATGGCGTTGTTATTCCAAATTTCAATATGCCTGAAACAAAAGAAGATATTGATAAATACCTAAGCTCAATTGCGGAAGAAATTAAAAATAAGGAAGGGTGGAATGTATTATCAGATATTGTTCTTGATTTCTTTAATTTTAGAAAATTTGTAATGTATAAGGATTTAGATCCCTCTTCCTGGGGAAACAATCAAAATCCTCTAGATAATCCAATAATAAATTCGATATTTAATCCAACTTCTCCTCAAGAAAATGAATACATAATCTCAGAGCAGGAAGTCGATGAAAAGGTTGATCCTTATTATTCCTATAATGTTTTAGATGCTGACTCTTCTCAAATTGCAGCCATTGAATGTGTGAAAGAGCATCAAAACCTTGTTATTCAGGGTCCTCCTGGAACCGGGAAATCTCAGACCATTACTAATATAATTGCAGAGCTTCTTGCAAAAGGAAAAAAGGTCCTTTTTATTAGTGAGAAAATGGCGGCTTTAGAGGTAGTTAAAAGACGCCTAGATAATATTGGAATTGGAGATTTTTGTCTGGAATTGCACAGTAATAAAGTTAAAAAACGAGCGGTTCTCGATGAAATTCAAAAGACAATCCAATTACAAAAACCTGATTCAATAGATATTAATAAAAAGATTGATGACCTTAAAAATTTGAAAAAAGAACTTAATGAATATGTAACAGTTTTACATACTCCATATGGTCTTAGAAAATTAACTCCATATGAATTATTTTCAAAAAAAGCAAAAAGTGATATTTATTTTGAGAAAAAATCTAAAAAATTGACAAGAATTGAAATTTCTAACCCTGAGGAAATTAATGAATTACAATGGAATAAGGCATTAGATAATATCGAAAAAATTGCAGAAATCATCCCAGTAATTGGATCAAGAAAAAATAATCCCTGGAGAGGTTGCCACTGTAGCTTGATTCTTCCAGCAGATCGGGAATTGATATCCAGAAATATTGGTGATGCAAAAACACTCTATAATGAGTTAAAAGAAATATTAAAGAAAATTGAAAGTAATTTAGGTATTTCAGTAATTAATAAAAAAATTGAATTAAATGATTTTGCTAATTCTCTAGAATTATTGATAAAAGCTCCAGATGTTAATAGAGATATCATTCAAAATAATTTAGCTGATGAAAGTTCAGAAATTATTAATTCCTTAATCAAAAAGATTGAAAAATATAATCAGATCTCTGCTTCAATAAAATCTAAATATAATACTAATATCTTCAGAATTGACATAGATGATACAATAGATAAGCATTCTCAGCTCCTTAATAAAGCGAAAAGTGAAATCAGTTCTTATTCTCTTTTTGAAGATTTTTCTGATTTTGATGAAATCTTTAGCTTGTTAACGGAATTAGTCCTAAGAGAAAATAAGAGACATGAGATAAAGAATATTAATCCTCATATTAAGGGTTTATTTGCAAATTATTGGAAGGATGAATATAGTGATTATTCCACTATCAATAATTATAGGGAATTCATTTCATATATTCATGAAAATGTTCAAAATGGCACCATCTCGGACAAATCTTATTCATATCTGGAAAATGGGATTAGGATAAATAATTTATTTTCAAGTAATTTTCATGAAAAGATATCTTTTGCTGATGAAACTATTAGCATACTGGAGAGTTATAGTCAATATAATGACTGGTATTCCTCTAAATTCAAGGAATTTACCGTTAATGGAAACCTTGAAAAAATATCAGAAGCTTATGAACAAAATTGTTCTAAAAAGTTAAAATTTCTATCTTCCGAATATAGGAATTTGAAGAAAGAGATAAATCAGTGGTATATTCATTCTCTTCCCAAAAATGATGACGATGTTTTAGATGATATTAAAGCAATTATTCAATATAAAGAACTTGTAAAATTATTAAAATCAAGAGAAATTTTTGCAGGTGATTATTTTGGAAATATATGGAAAGGAGGAGAATCATCCCTCATTGAATTGACGGATTATAATAATTTGATAAAATGCCTTCATTCTTTAAATGAACAAAAAGATAGATCTAAATCAGATTCTATAAATCATATTATTCAGTATGGAATCTCTGAAAAAATATTGCGTGATTACTACTGGGAAGTTAATCTACAGAACATTGACGAAACGATTAACCTGATAAAAGAATTCAAAGATTTAGATTCTAAATTGAATCAATATTCACAAAGAAATTATTTTGAGTTATATTCAGCATTTAAATTCTATTATGATAATTTAAAAGATGTTTATATACAAGCATCTAATTCTAACGTTGATTTTTGTGTTAAAACGACTATTGAAGACTTAAATCAAATTCGAGACTTTTTATTAGAACAAAAAGAACTTAATTCTTCAGATTTTGCAACAGATTATTTCGGAGATGTATGGAAAGGGGAGAATTCAGATCTTAAGGAAATAAATGAATTTAAAACCTGGATTGACTCCTTTAAAAATAATTTAAAAACTAAGAGATACTCAGATATAACAGTCGAACATTTATCAAATAATAATATCAATCATCAGGAGATCTTCGAATTAAAGGATAATTCTGAAAAACTGATTGAGCAATATATTGATGCAATAAACTCAACTATTCAAAAACTGCAGATTGATGAGAATGAAAGGTTTGGGAGCTCTATTGAGGCCATTTCTTTCAATAGTTTATCTGAAAAATTAGAATTGTGGGAAGACAATATCGAAATTTTGGATACATGGAGTAAATACCAAAATTATATACAAGAACTTAATGGCAGCATTGCAGAACCTCTGATAAAATATATTGAGAATGATTCGATTCCTTTTGAGGACTTGGAAGAAACACTAAAGGGCAATTATGCCGATGCTATGTTAAAAATCGTGTTTGTAAAAACACCCATCCTTAATAAATTTGTGAAGCAACATCAGGAAAAAACCATTCAAAAATTTAGAAGATTAGATTCTGAAATAATCAAGCTCAATCAGAAACGTCTAAAATCCATAATTTATTCACACCGACCAGACATCCTCGTCGGTGCATCTCCAAATTCAGAAGTAGGGATTTTACAGGGAGAATTAAATCGTAAAAGAAGAATAATGCCTGTAAGGAAATTATTCCAAAAGACTGGCTCTTTAATTCAGGGATTAAAACCATGCTTTATGATGAGTCCATTATCAGTTGCTCAATACCTAGATCCAAATTCGATAAAATTTGATGTCATAATATTTGATGAAGCAAGTCAGGTAAGACCTGAAGATTCATTAGGGGCGTTGATGAGAGGAGAACAAGTTGTAATTGTTGGAGATTCAAAACAATTGCCACCCACTAGATTTTTTGATTCAATTACAGAGAACGATCAGGATGATGAAGAAGAACCCACTTTAGCTGGAGATATTGAAAGTATACTGAATTTATGTAGAAAATCATTCCCTACTAAGACTCTAAGGTGGCATTATAGATCAAGGCATGAGTCATTAATATCTGTGTCAAATCAGGAATTTTATGATAATCATCTTTATGTTTATCCATCTCCTGCAAGAGATTCAGACGATTTGGGATTACATTTTGTTCATCTCATTGATACGATCTATGATAGGGGTAGAAGCGGTGTCAATAGGAAAGAAGCCAGATATGTTGCTTCAATGATCATTGACCATTATAAGAAGAATCCTAACAAAACATTGGGAGTTGGGACATTTAATGTAAAACAACAGGATGCAATCCTAGAAGAATTAGAAAGAATGGTCTCAGACAATCCATTTATTGAGCAAAAGTTCACAGACCCGAATGGAGAGAATTTATTTATAAAAAATATTGAGACTATCCAGGGAGATGAACGTGATATAATAATTATCAGCGTTGGGTTTGGGTTTGACTCTAATAATAAATTAACAAATAATTTTGGACCACTAAACCAGGAAGGCGGAGAAAGAAGATTAAATGTTTTAATAACAAGAGCCAGAGAAAAATGTATTGTTGTTTCAAATTTCACAGCTTCAGACCTTCAAATTCCTGCAGATGCTCCATTTGGTTTAAGGGCATTAAAGACATTTTTAAATTATGCTGAGACAAAGGAACTTGAGACATTTGTTCCTCCCTCAGATGACACTGATTCTCCCTTTGAGGACTCTGTATATGAATTTTTGAGAGATTTAGGTTATGAGATTCATAAGCAGGTTGGTTGTGCTGGTTACAGGATAGATCTTGCTGTTATAGACGCGAAACAGCCCGGCAAATATATTTTGGGTATCGAATGCGATGGAGCTCAATATCATTCTTCGAGAGTAGCTCGTGATAGAGACCGTTTAAGGCAACAGGTTTTAGAAGGGCTTAAATGGAAAATTTACCGGATCTGGTCTACTGACTGGTTTATGAATAAAAACATGGCTCAAAAAGAGCTAATAGATAATATCGAAAAGGCAAAAATATCTCCAGAATATGAGGAAAGAAGAGAAAAAAAGGTAATTATTGAAACCTCTTATGCAGAACCAGAATCGCAAATCACAGAGTCGGAGAATATTTCTGTTAGTGATCTTTCTACAACTGAGTACAATTCAAATTTAAATATTCATGATGGTATTGAGGAGTATCAGAGTGTTGAATCCCTGGAACTGGGAAATTCTAATGATGTCTTCAGTATTAACAAAACCTTACTCACAAATGCAATAATAAAAATGATCTCAGTAGAAGGACCGATCCATAAAGATCAAATAATAAACAAAATTAGAAGTGAATGTGGATTGAAAAGGACAGGCTATAAAATCCATGATTATTTAGAGAAGAATATTAATTCCATTGTAAAATCGGATGATGAAGTTATTGAAAAGGATGGTTTCCTATGGCATAAAAGCAAAATGGATTCTAAAATATTAAGAAAGCGGTCAGAATCAAATATTATTGGAATAGAACATGTTTGTCCTGAAGAAATTCAATTTGCAATATTGCATGTAATTAATAAGCAGGGAGGAACAAGCAAAGAGGATTTAATTTTACAATCCTCGCGCTTATTAGGATATAAAGCTGCAAAAAGGAAAATTTCAGAATTTATTGGTTCACAAATAGAAATTATGATAGAGAATAATAAGTTAATTACAAAAAATAATGAGTTGCTATATATAAATAAATAAATTAATAAATAAAATTAAAATCCTGTAAAATCAAAAACCATCTCAACAGAAGAAACCCATTCCAGGAATAGATCGAGAGATTCATGAAAGGTTTCTTCATTGAATCAAACCCCTGGATGAAAAAGGGGGATTTTGAAGATTTTCTCACTCTAATATTTTTTTTCAGAAAACCTTCCTTCCTTGCCATATGATCCAGACTAATTTTTAAAAAAAAGATCAGTTTCTACAGGAAATATATGGTCATGGAAAAAACGGAGGTTAGCGTGTGGGACCCTCCTCCCCAAAAAACACTCTAAGTTTTTTTAATTACTTCAAACGAAAATACTCCCCATGAAAATCACCGAAGAAGCAATCCAAAAATTCTAAATCTTTTTTCCTATTACCATCACACTTCCCAAGGCTCTGGTGAGTGCAGGATTAATCACAAATCCCGCACTCCCTTCCCTCGTTCTTCTGTTCGTTCTTCTGTTCGTTCTTCTGTTCGCTTCTTTCTGTCATGTTTTTTTTCTCCGGTGCCGTTTCTGGCACAAGAGAAGGATTGGGACGAGGGGGTTATAAGGCTGAAACGCCCCCCCGATAATGCCCGGACTTGCTACAAATGCGACACACAGAACGCACCCACAGCAGAATATTGTAATAAGTGCGGGGAAAACCTCACAGACGAGGCCAAGACACGGGAGGCGGAAAAAGTCGATCATATTATCGCAGATATCGAAGAAGATCCCCGGTTGAAAATCATCAATG
>NZ_JBSREC010000138.1:0-23528 GCF_055145805.1 Methanomicrobium sp.
TGCGTGTGCTGTCGTGCTTCGGGTCGCATCCTATCTGGAGAATATCGAGGGATTTTTCAGAAAGGGCGGCGGAGAGGTTTGCCGATGTAGTTGATTTCCCTATTCCGCCTTTTCCGTACAGGGCGATTTGCTTCATTGCATTATTATTTGACGCCCGGGGTTATTAGAGTGATTAATGATTGCCGGATATTATTGATGAATGATTATATTATCCTTACCAGGATCCTGGGGAAATTTGAATCATTAGTAATATGAAATATATAATGAAATAATTTAAAAGGTTGAATTAATGCCTGTACCAGTCAGAAGAAAAACCGTCGAAGAAGTAGAGTACCTGGGATTAAAAACATTCCATCATTTATTTGGAAGGTCTGATGAAAATATTCTGGGGGATATAGGCTCCGGCTTTGTATTAACCGGTTCCGGAAGGGCGGCTTTAAGTCTTATTCTTGAATATCTGAAGAAAGAGGGAAAAATTATCAATAAAAATTCCCAGGTTCTGGTGCCGGAATGGCTTTGCCAGAGTGTTCTGATGTCAATGCACAGGCATTGTATGCCTGTTTTGAATAAGGATGACAACATCAGGGGAATGCTTGTTCATCACCAGTATGGATTCCCCCAGAAGATTGATGAAATTCGTGATTATTGCGATGAAAAAGATCTTTTTCTGATTGAAGATTGTGCAACGGCCTATAATTCATCGTATCTTGGAAAGAGACTGGGTACTTTTGGTACAGGATCGATATTCAGCTTCTCAAAGTTTTTCCCGTCTTTACTCGGAGGAGCTCTTGTCACAGATAACCCTGAACTGGAGCAGTTTGCCGGAGAAAAAACTCAAAACTGCAGCGGTATGCTAAGAGCTTATACATATTCCTGCAGATTCTTCTATGAATGCTTAAAAGACACGTTCCTTGGAAAGCCGGCCACTCTCTCCCAGGAGATGATGTATGCAGTTATCGACAGATCAGATTGTATCAGTAAAATATCGCTGCGGGCAATAAACAAACAATTGAATGCAGGGGCCGTTGAGAAAAGGAAAAGAAATTATAATTTTGTACTGGATTATTTTGAAGAAGAAAGCGGGGCGTTTTCATTCCTTGAAGGTGAGGATGTTACACCATATATTGTCCCTTTTTTTGCCGGAGAAAAACAAATGCGCCTTGCAAAAGAGAATCTCCGGAAGATAAATGTTTCTACTGATATATATCATTTTGATGTTAACAGGAGTATCCTTGATCCTGATTACAGAAAATGTCTGTGGATCCCTGTGCACCAGGGGATAAATGCTTCAGTTCTTGAAGAGATTTGCAGTACAATAAGGAAAAGTATGGAGTAAACCATGCCGGAATTTTTAAATTATCAGGACATAACCTGTCAGGAATGGGACGATTTTTGTTTGAAAAGCGACGATGCATGGTTCTGGCATACATCAGAATGGCTGGAATATACCCTCAGACTTAGGCCTGATTTGAATACAAAGCAGAAATCGTTTTTAATTATGAACAATGGGGATATTGCCGGAATTTGTCCTCTACTGTTAAATGATGTTGAAGTGGATGGCACTATTGTCAGGTATTTTTCATTTGACAGGTATAGTGGGATCAATCCTGCATTGAAGAATGAAATCTCAAAAAAGGAACGCGAAAGAATTCTAAAAAATATATTTTCAATTATTGATAGTCTTGCGGAGGAGAATGATGTGGCTTTGTGTCTTATGAGGAGAGCGACTCTTTCAGGATCATATAGAACCAGTGGAAGCTACAACTACCTGGAGAGATTTGGATTTCTAAATTCATCTCTTAGTACCTGCATAATTGACCTTTCGAAGGATGAGAATGCCCTTCTTTCAGATATGAGAAAAGGGCACAGGTATAATATTAGAAAAGGGATGGACTATTATACTGTTGATATTTTTGATAAAAATAATATAACCAGGGATATCTTTGATCAGTATCAGGCTCTTCACCATAAGGCCTCGGGGAGAGTCACACGTCCACAAATTACTTTCGACCTGATGTACGGGATGATAAAATCAGGTACGGCAATTCTGGCAGGATTAAGTTATAATGGCCAATATATTGGATTAACCCTGGTAAATATCTATAAAGATGGTGCTTTTTACAGTTCAGCTGCGGATGATCCGGAAGCTGAAGTGCCTGTTCCTCTTCAGCCCCTTCTGCAGTGGAGGATCATGCAATGGCTCAAAGGTTCCGGAATCAGGTATTATGAAACCGGGCTTCAGCAGTTTGGAGACCAGCTTTATGATTATCCTTCTGAGAAAGATCTTTCAATATCTTTTTTTAAAAGAGGTTTTGGCGGAGATATTGTGCCGGTTTTCAGCGGTGAAAAATTCTATGACAAAGAATTTCTGAAAATGACCTTTGAAAAACGAATAATTCGTTATTTAAATCCATAATTGCTTTTTATATGGAGTCGCCCCTCTTTTGTAAGGGGGCACCTGCCATATTGCCATTGGGACTTTAAAAAAATCAATTTAGAATTTTTAAAGATTTTTTTGTTGTATTTATGACAGTATCAATCTGTTCATCACTCATATTATAAAACAGGGGAAGGGTGACAATTCTGTTGAATACATCTTCTGTAACCGGGAAATCCTTCGTTGAAATATTAAATCTGCTCTTATAATAGGTGTGATGGTATACAGGAATATAGTGGATATTCACACCAACTCCCTGTTCTTCCATCATAGAGTAAAATTTGTTTCTGTTTTTTCCTTTTATAAGAATTGTATAGATGTGCCATCCGCTCTTACAACCCTCCTTCACATGTGGGATTTCAAGCTGATCCACATCTCCTAATTCATCATTATATATTGCAGCGATTTCGTTTCTCCTGGATATAAATTCATCCAGTTTTTTAAATTGCGAAACGCCCAGTGCTGCCTGTAGATCAGTAATCCTGTAATTTCTGCCAAGTTCAATAAGATCGTATCCCCAGGAAGTCTTGTTTTTGTTCCTGTAACTGTCCCTGTCTATTCCATGGTCCCTTAAAATTCTCAGTTTTCCGGCAATTTCATTGTTATTGGTTACTACAGCCCCGCCTTCCCCTGTGGTTATTGGTTTTACAGGATGAAAACTGAAAACAGTGACATCTGCAAAGTTTCCTACTTTTTTATTCTGATATTCTGCGCCCAGGGCATGGCATGCATCTTCGATTAGATAGAGTCCGTACTGATCTGCAATCTCTTTTATTGCCTTTATATTACATGGGTGGCCGGCATAATCCACGTATAATATTGCCTTTGTCTTATCCGTAATTTTTTCTTCAATCTTTAATGGATCAAGGTTCCTTGTCTCCTTTTCGATGTCTGAAAATACAGGTATAAGATTATTGTATAATATTGCATTGCTGCTTGCAACAAAGGTGAAAGGTGTTGTAATTATCTGATTTCCTTCTTTTATGCCCAGAGATTTTATTGCGATATCGAGTGCGCTGGTTCCACTGTTGACAGAAACGGCTTCTCTGCATCCGATATAATTTTTTATTGAAGATTCAAATTCATCTACCATCGGACCGGTTGTAAGCCAGTCGCTTTTCAGGACATTTATCACTGAATCAATATCTGATTGATCTATTGACTGCCTGCCGTAAGGAATTCTTTTTGTCATTATCTGTTCCCTGGAATAAACCTGTATAGGATGTACTTTTATTCATAATTAATTCTTTATAATTAAGTAATTAACATTCTTTTAAATAATGAGATTTTTTTTCTGGTGATTTTTTAAAAGTTCTCTGGTAGTGCTGATTAATTTCTTCCTTACATTTTTGTAATAGTAATTACATATTTAATGCAGGAAATAACCAATATATACTGATTATATTGCTATTATTTGTTTTTACAGATAAAAATGGGAAAAAAGATTGAGATATGTCAAATAAAAAAGTGTTCTCATTTGATTTTGAGGTTTTCATATGGATGATTATTATAAAGGGAAGGTAATTCTAATAACCGGTGCTGCAGGCAGTATAGGCAGCTCACTTATTGATGAATTATTAAAATATGAGCCTGCTGTAATCAGGTGCTTTGAAAATAATGAAAATGGCCTGTTTCAGTTAAGGGAAAAATATTCCAATGGAAATATTGAGAAGATTCGCTTTTTAATGGGTGATATAAGGGACCTTGGAAGAATGGAATATGCTTTCAGGGGTGTTGATATTGTTTTTCATACTGCCTCGTATAAGCACGTCCTTGAGTGTGAGTATAATCCTCTTGATGCAATAAATACAAACATTATTGGAACCGCCAATGTAATCCAGGCTGCAATAAGCCAGAACGTGAAAAAGGTTATTTTCACAAGTTCGGACAAGGCGGCAAATCCATCCAACACCATGGGAACTACAAAATTAATGGCTGAAAAACTGATGATCGCAGCAAATGATTATGGGGCAAGGTCAACTGTATTCGCATGCTGCAGATTTGGGAATGTTATTGGCACCAGTGGTTCTGTAATCCCTCTCTTCAAAAAGCAAATCCTGGAAGGGAAAAAGATTACAATCACTGATCCAAAGATGACCCGGTTCATGATTACACAGGATTCTGCAATTAATCTGGTTTTAAAAACAGGCATTATGGCTGAAGGCGGAGAGATCTATATATTCAAGATGCCGTCGGTAAATATCAATGATCTTTCAGAAATTCTTATAGAAATTTATGGTCAGACCGAGAAAGAGATTATTGGTAAGAAACCTGGAGAAAAGATGTATGAGGAGATCATTACGGAAGAGGAGATGTCAAGAGCATATGAAAATGATGAAATGTATATAATCTATCCATATCTCCATACACTTAATTATAAGAAAATGAGCATTTACAAAAAGGTTGAAGAGATTAAAAATTCCTCAGAAATGGAATTCCTGGGCAGGGACGAAATTAAAAGTTTGCTAAATGAGGCAGGTATATGAAAATTCTGGTTACAGGGGGCTCCGGTTTTATTGGACGATGGGTAGTGAGGGAACTGTTATCCCAGGAGCACGATGTTGTAGTACTTGATGATCTGTCAAACGGTAGAATTGAAAATCTCGAAGAATTCAGGAATGCAGGAAATCTTGAGTTTGTAGAAGGTGACATTAAACGGGATGAAGATATCCGGAAGGTCTTTTCAGATGAAACAGATGTCTGTATCCATCTCGCAGCAAGCATCATTGTGCAGGATAGCATTGACAATCCTGTAAAAACATTTGAAAATGATGTTATCGGAACCTTTAATCTCCTTGAAAAAGCCCGGAAGTATGATTCAAAGTTTGTTTTCATGAGCACATGTATGGTTTATGATACTGCCTTTATGGACAGGGCCATTAATGAGGAATCCCCGACAAAAGCTGCATCTCCCTATGCCGGATCAAAACTTGCCGGTGAAAATATGACTATCTCATATTTCAATGCCTATGGTCTGCCGGTATCCGTACTCAGACCCTTTAATACATATGGTCCTTTCCAGAAATCTTCCGGGGAAGGAGGAGTTGTACCTATTTTTATTGACAGGGCGCTTAAAGGTGAAAAACTGAATATTTATGGTGACGGAAAGCAGACGAGAGATCTTCTGTATGCAGAGGATTGTGCTGATTTTGTCGTCAGAGCCTCTCTCTCCGAAAAGGCCAATGGTGAGATTATCAACGCAGGAACCGGCCATGACATCTCGGTTAATGATCTCGCCTTAAAGATATGCGGAAATCCTGAGCAGATCGCACATGTTGAGCACATCCATCCTCAAAGTGAAATAAGCAGGCTGGTTTGCGACTGCTCAAAAGCTGAAAGGGTCCTGGGATGGAAACCCAAAGTCAGTCTTGATGAGGGAATAGAGAGGACGACTTTATTTTTTAAAAACAATAATGTATCCACTTAACAGGGGTGCGTTTTGAAACTGAATTATTCTTTTTTTGATACTATTAATAAATCAAATCAGGGTCTTGTAAAAAAGCTCCTTCAGCAAAATTCTTGTCTCTATTATTTTTCAGCGTCTGAAAAGATAAGAAGTCTCGATTTCTTTAAAAAAGCTTCAGACTCCGGGCAAATTGTCAATATGTATGATATTGAATATGATGTTGAGAATTTTCTTAATGCTATTCAGGACGGCTATTCAAATATTGATGAATGCTTTGAATGTTCAGAAGATGAGATTAAAGGTGTACTGAGAAGTACTTCCGGACTTTATAATTCTGATAAACTCGTCTACATGTATAAAAAACGGCTTCTGCAGTTGTTGAGGGGGCAGTATGACCGGGAGTACAGGATAATAACTGTTTCTGAGCGTTTAGGTGGCAGCTCCATATATTATTCTGAGTTTGATTATCGGCTTAAAGGTTTTCGGAGTCTGTTGTCTTCTAATGTAAATATTGAATTTATGGGCGGAAATGCCAGAAGAAATCATTTATATGAATTACTGATTCTGTTTTATCCATTTTTCATTATGTTAAAAAAATTTGGTGGCATAAAATTTAAGGAAGGAGAGAAGAAGAAATTCAGTTTTGCAATAAACCTGAATCTGCCCAAATATCTGACAAGTAATTTTCAATATATATTTTATGCAATAGATCCTCTCTATGGGAATAAAAAGGAGGATTATATCTTTGTTGATGAGAGATCTGAGCCTGATCCCGAGGATTTAATAGATAATGGCTATAATTACTGCAATTTCTTTAATGGAAGAGAGCAATTCAGCCCGGGTCTTATAAAAAAGATCTTTTTAAATTTTATTCCCTGCTGGATTAAATGTTTTTTTTATTCTCTCTCCAATAAAAATCATAATATCTCAGTGACAAGGACAATCCTTAGTGACTTTGTTAAATGGAATATCTTCATAGATAATTATTCAGTAAATTCGTTTTTTACTGTTCTTTTACCTGATAATATCTCAAAGAATGAAATTCTTAAGCAGAATAATGTCAGGACCAAATATTTTTATCCTGACAACTATTGCGGGGATTATCATCACGGGTCAAAAAAAGAGTACATGCTCAGTATAGTCTATTGTTATATGTACTATGATCTGGGATTATTTTTTGGGAATAAGGTCGTCAGCTTTTTCAGGAGCAATATTAACTTCATTTCTGAATATCTGGCAGTCGGAGTTCCTTCCGGCCAGAGAGTTCATGAAATAAGGGAAGGGATAATACCAAATAAGATTGATCTTTCAGATAAATTTGACCAGAGGATAAAGAAAGTAATTGCAGTTTTTGATACATCATATCTTCTTTCCGGGGTACTGGATTATGATGACGGGATAATTTTTGCAGAGGATGTTCTGAAACTTCTCGAAGAGTTTGAGGATTTGGGGATAATATTTAAGGAAAAAAAGAACAGTCGTCTTTTCTACCCTGAATTTGATGAAATTTATTCGAAAATTCAGAATAATCCCAGATGTTTTTTTGTTTATAAGGACAATAATGAAAGTGTATTTGCCTCCGACGTCATTGCTGTTGCAGATATGGTCATTTCGGCAGCATATACCTCCACAAATGCAGAGGCTCTTTCATCGAAAACAAAAGCAGTCTATTATGATGTAAACGGGAAAAATATCGGGGATGACTATTATTTCAATCATTTTCCCAATTTTGTTGCCCATAATTACACCCAGCTCAGGAATCTTGTGAATTACTGGCTTTATGAAAATTCTGAAGAAGAATTTGAGCGTCTTTTAATGAATCATGCTGTACCTGATATTGATCCTTATCTCGATTTTAAGGCAATTGATCGAATTAATAAAAAAATCAGGGAATAGTCCTATTTTTTCCCCTGAATCTGTTTAATTACTGATAAAATCTCAATGTACAGCTCATTGTTAAGTTTTACCAGTGAGAAAAAGTAGGTGAAAGCCCCTGCAATCACCAGGGCTGCCAGTATAAATATCGAATCTATTTCAATGAAATGAAGTACAAAGAAAAGGATTACTGACATTAGTGCAGCTGCCCCAAATATTGGCAGAATGTTCTTTATCCTGTATCTGATGTTTAGTTTGAATCTAAGTATTGAATATGAGATTATTACACTTAATGTGCTTGAAATCATTAATGCAGCCGCTGCACCATTTATTCCGTAGATCGGAATCAAAATGATATTCAATCCTATACATGATGCCGATCCCAGTAATGTTGTAATAAATGTAAGTCTGGGTTTATTCATTGAATTGATAGCAGTTATATGAATAAACATGAAAGTGTTGGTTATCTGGGCAATGATCAGGATCAGCAGTACTGAGTAACCCCTTGTATACTGGGCTCCATACAGGTAGTAGAGAAGCGGGTCACCCAGAATAAGGCTTCCTAAAAAAAGAGGTATTGCGAATATCATTGACAACATTAAAATTTTTGAAAGTGCGTCTTCAATTGATTTTATATTTTTTTCTGCATCCCATCTGCTGATTTTTGGGAAGAGAACAGTCTGAAAGGTAATACCAATGAATGATGCAAGTGCTGCAAGCTGGAGCGTTATTCTGTAAATTGCAACATTTGCCGGATCCAGGTACTGTCCCAACAGGATTGTATCAATATTTGAATACAGTATCACGGTGCCTGTTGATAAAAGGACCCATACTGAAAAGGCTATTATAGATTTTACATGTAGAAAATTAAATTTAGTAAATTTAAACTCAAAATATTTTATATTCAGTAGCAGAGTGACAATAATGGCAATAATAAATCCAAATATCAGTCCTCCTGCTTTATATCCGGCAAATACCGCGATAATCTGGACAGCCAGTTTTGAGATGTCGGCAATAAATCTTGATGTCTGGTGGATTCCGATCTTGTCCAGCGCAACGACTCCGTTTGTTACTACTGTATTTACCAGATATACCATGAGGGCAAGGATCAGAAGATCAAAGAACAGATCTTCATTCAGGAAACTGATAAACGGCCTTGCCAGGAAGAGGAAAATTATTATTATAACTGCAGTTATCAAAGTCAAAAAGACATAAGCTGAAAAATATTCATTTTTTTCCTTTCCTTCAGAAACCCGTTTTGTAAATCCTCCGCCAAGGCCGGAGCACATGAAAAGGACTATTATATTAAAGTATGACAGGAATAAAAAATAATTTCCTAGATCTTTTTCAGGCAGGGTGTGGGTAAAATAAAAAGTTGCCACGTATCCTGTTACTGTAATTAAAATTGAGGAAATAAAGGCTATGAGTGTATGTCTGTGTAAAGTTTCTATAGACTCGATATTTCGCCTGAGATTTCCTAACTTTTGCACAGTATAAATATCATCTTATTCTATTATTAGTTTCAGGCAAAAACCTGTAGCAGTGCTGTGCTTCTTTAATATTTTTTTCCAAAGACCCCTCTCACTTTTAATATTTCCATATTATATTATTATATGACAGGTGCACAATGTCTCAATATAATATATCGGTAGTGGAAACCGAGGATGACGAATCCGGGGCTTATGAATTATTTTACAGGAGCTTTGGTCCTACCTATTACGAATCCAGAGAAAAGTTTGATATCTCAAGGAGATACGATCGCACTCTGAAACCCCAAAATCTGTATATTGCCAGAAATGCTGATAATAAAGTTATTGCAGCTCTTCGTTCGGTTGAAAGGGAATTAAATATATTCAACAGAAAATTTACTATAGGCGGAATAGCCACTACAGCCGTTCATCCTGATTACAGGGGACTGGGCCTTTTTGATGACCTCACGACATTTGCACTTAATGATATGATGGAGAAGGGACTGGCCATGTGTCTTGTATTCGCAAGAAGGGCAATTGACAATATCTATATCAAACATGGTTTCTGGGGCACTCCTGTTGAAAAAAAATTCAGCCTTATTTCTCCTCCCTGGCTGAAAAATGAGAAATATGACTATATCCCAATCGACGAGGAAAATATAGGCATTCCTGCAAAGCTGTATCAGGAAGTATATTCAGATGTTCCTGTGTTTCTGAGTCGTTCAGATGATTTATGGCTGTCAAAGGTATTTAACCCGTCATTCGGTCAGAATATCAGGGGTTACCTCTGTTATGACCGTGCTGAAGGTGATTATGGCGGGTATGTAATTGCCGAATCGGGAACAGGCATTATTGAGGTATGTGCTTCGAAAGAAAGTGAGGGGATATATAATGAATTATTATTCTCTGGAAACTCTCCGTTTTATAATGAGGCAGCCAGGGGATTATGCCTCCCGGACAACCATCCGGCAATGATCGAATTTGCAGGAGAAGCTCATTCTATGTACAGGCGTCATCCACACAACGGAGGGAATGTGATGAGAATCCTGAACCATTCTGATGAGGGTTCAGAGATAATGTCCCTTCTCGCCGGAGAGCTCTCCCGGAGAGGGGTTGAAATGCCTGAATTAACTGACAAATGTCCAGATAATATATATTTGAGGATAATTACCGCTGCCCTCTTTGGATATGAGGTTCCTGAAACCCGGGATGTGCTGAAAATTGAAAAACAATCAGAATGGAACCTGGTAAAACCCCTTGATTTCATCTTTACACCAATGGATGATTTTTAGGGATAATTTCTTTAAATCATTAATTTTATCGAGATATTCAATTTCTTGATCATCATTAATATGGATAAAAAAAAACTTATTTCGTGCATTTATGGAAAATAAAAATAGCTTAAAATTTCTTGTTATCGGCTGTGGTTCAATAGGAATGCGGCACATAAGAAATCTGATTTATCTGAATGCGGGAAGCGTTTATGCATTCGATATTTCAGCAGATAAGCGGAGTATTGTTGAATATGAGTATGGCATCAGGACATTCGAAAGCCTTGAAGAGGCACTTGAAGAGTCTCCCGATGCAGTTTTAATATGTACTCCCCCTGCATTTCATATTGAACCCGCAATATCTGCAGTTAATAAAAATTGCCATATTTTTATTGAAAAACCCGTTTCAGGTGATTCTAGAGGCCTTGATGACCTGTCTTCTGAAATCACTAAGAGAAATCTTGTATCGCTTGTTGCATGTAATATGAGGTTTTATCATGGGATTTCTAAAATAAAGGAGCTGATATCCAATGGTACAATAGGGCAGATATACTGTGCGAGAGTAATTGCAGGACACTACCTGCCCGACTGGCATCCGGAACTGGATTACAGAAATTCATACAGTGCAAAAGAATCTATGGGGGGCGGTGTCCTTCTTGATGGAATTCATGAAATAGACTATCTCTGCTGGCTTTTAGGAGATGTCGAGGATCTGTTCTGTTTTTCAGGTAAATATTCGCAGCTGGATATCGATACAGAAGATATGGCTGAGATGCTCCTTAAATTTAAATCCGGGGCTGTCGGTGAGATTCATCTTGATTATCTTCAGCGTGTATACGGGAGATCCTGTCAGATAATTGGTGAAAAGGGAACAATCCTGTGGGATTTTAATACCAAAAAGGTCAGCCTGTATTCTGTTGAAAAGAAGGAATGGCAGTATTTTGATGAGCCTGAAGGATATGATGTCAACCAGATGTATATTGAAGAGATGAAGTATTTTATCAGGTGCATTGATGGGAAGGAGAAATCATTTAATGATATAAATGAAGGCATCAGAATTCTTAATATTGTAATTGCAGCCAAAGAATCTGCGGCTGAAGGGAAATTAATCGGGACGGGATTATAATATGATTCTTGGAATTATTCAGGCAAGAAGCGGGTCTTCACGTCTGCCGGCAAAAGTGCTGAAGGTTGTTGAAGGAAAGCCGCTGCTTCAGCATATGCTTGAGAGGGTCCAAAGGTCGAAAAAGGTCGACTCCTTCGTTGTTGCGACAACAATTCTGAAGGATGATGATTCTATTGCCCGGTTGTGCGATGAACTTGGTGTTGACTGTTTCAGGGGTAGTGAGGACGATGTTCTCGACAGGTACTACCAGTGCGCTGTATCCAGCGTTCCGCAGCCGGATTATATAGTCCGGCTCACTGCTGACTGCCCCCTTCACGATCCTGAGGTAATTGATTTTGTAGTGAACCGTTTCCTCGCCGTGGGAGCAGATTATATGACGAATTCATTCCCTCCTGTATTTGAAGACGGATTTGATACTGAAATCTTTTCATTTAATGCACTGAAATACGCATGGGAGAATGCAAAGCGAAAATCAGACAGGGAGCATGTTACACCTTTTATCCATAAGATGGCATTTCCAGATGAGGAAAACCCCTTTAAAATATATACCGAAAAATCCAATGAGAGATATCATTACAAGCTTTCTGTAGATACGCCGAAGGACTTTGAAATCGTCCGGGAAATATTTAGTGAACTTTATCCGGGAAACAATGGATTCGGGATGTCTGATGTTATAGATCTCCTTGAAAGAAAGCCGGAATTATTGAATATAAACGAAGAAAGCACAATAAATGAAGGATATTATAAATCATTATCGGAAGACTAACTGGAGGATTAATACAAAATGAAGCAAAATAAAGGTCCGGAATTGTGGAAGAAGGCAAAAAAGCTAATCCCCGGAGGAACTCAGCTCCTTTCAAAGCGTTCAGAGCAGTTTCTGCCTGAATTATGGCCGTCGTATTATAAGAAGGCAAAAGGAATCGAAATCTGGGATCTTGAAGACAACAGATATCTTGACATGTCTTTAATGGGAGTGGGGACGTGTGTCCTCGGCTATGCAGACGAGGATGTAAACCGCCCTGTCAAAGAGGCAATAGACCTGGGTGCGATGTCCACCCTCAACTGCTATGAAGAGGTGGAACTTGCAGAGAGTTTGCTTAAACTTGATAACTGGGCAGGTTCTGTCCGTTATGCCCGTACCGGAGGAGAAGCCATGTCGGTGGCTGTCAGGATTGCAAGAGCCTGTTCAGGAAAGGATAAAATCGCGTTTTCAGGATATCACGGGTGGCATGACTGGTACCTGGCATCCAATCTTGCTGACGACAGTAATCTTGACGGGCATCTGCTTCCAGGCTTAAATCCACTTGGTGTGCCAAGAGGTCTTATCAACACGGCTCTGCCATTCAATTATAATCATATTGAGGAGCTGGAAAATATCGTTGAAGCTCATGATATCGGAACAATTGTCATGGAGCCGCTCCGTCATTATCAGCCCGAACCCGGATTTCTGAAGGCTGTAAGAAAAATTGCCGATGAAATCGGGGCTGTACTTGTTTTTGATGAGATCAGTTCCGGTTTTCGCATGACTGTTGGAGGGGCATATTCGCTCTTCGATGTAAAACCTGATATTGTTGTCTATGGAAAAGCCATGAGTAATGGTTATCCCATGGCAGCGATAGTCGGCAGGGAAGAGATTATGGATATCGCGCAATCCAGTTTCATCAGCAGCACCTACTGGACAGACAGGGTTGGACCGGTAGCAGCTGTTGCAACTATCGGAAAACTCCAGAGAGATGACATACCTTCAAAATTAAGGAAAAATGGCCTTAAATTGAGTGCCGGATGGAAAAAACTTTCAGAGGAGCACAATCTCCCTATCATGATCTTTGATGAGGGACTGGAATCCGTTCCCTCTTTTGCATTTGAAGACGCGGAAAATAATATGGCACTGAGAACGCTCTTTACCCAGGAGATGCTTGAAAGGGGTTACCTGGCATCCAATATATCATATCAGTCAGGTGCTCATAACGAAGAGCATATAGCCGCATACATTGAGAATGCAGGTGAAGTATTTGCCCTTATCAGTGAGGCTGTTGAGAATAACACCTTTAAATCACTGCTTAAGGCGCCAGTAGCCCATTCCGGATTTAAAAAGATTACATAAAAGTTTTTTAATATCAGAAATATTCTCTATTTAAAACCCCATCCTTTATTGACTGTTCAGACAAATTATTAATGGAGTTATCTATGGATGTCGATATAGTCAGTACCGGACATACTCCGTTCGGCAAATGTAGTGAAGATATTGGAGGCCTGATGCTGAATGCATGCAATGAGGCCCTGGAAAACGCCAACACCGGTGCATCGGATGTTGATGCAATATATATTTCGAATTTTTCCAGTTCATTTTCAAATCAGTGTCAGCTCCCCGGACTCCTGACCTCTAAATTAGGGGTTGGTAATGAGATTACCCGTGTTGAATCTGCATGTGCTGCCGGAGGACTTGCTGTCAAAGAAGCAGCCCTTGCGATTCTTTCCGGACTTTATGATAAAGTTCTGGTATGTGGGGTTGAAAAGATGAGTGAAACCCCCACAGACAAAGCAACCGAGATTATCGCCCGTGCTTCTGATCAGGAGGAGATTAATCACGGTGCAACCTTCCCCAGTTTATTCGCACTCATGGCACAGAGACATTTCCATGAATATGGAACCATGGAGGAGCATCTGGCTTCAGTGGCAGTAAAGAATCATAAAAATGCTTTGAATAACCCTCTTGCCCAGTTCCAGAAGGAGATTTCGGTAGAGAAGGTTATGAACTCAAGATATATTGCATCTCCATTGAAAATATTCGACTGCTCGCCGTTGTCTGATGGTGCTTCAGCTGTCCTTATGTGCAGAAAAGAGCTCTCCCGAAAATATACCGATGCACCTGTTAATTTTGCAGGGATGGGGCATTATACGGATTATATCGGTTTATATGAGCGCAAAAGCCTCACTGAAATGCCGGCTGTTGCCCGGGCTGCAAAAAAGGCTTATTCAATGAGCGGACTCTCCCCCGGAGATATCGGTTTTGCTGAAGTTCATGACTGTTTTACTATTGCCGAACTGGTGGAGATTGAAGATCTGGGCTTCTGTAAAAAAGGAGAAGGAAAGAATATTGTTACTGACGGTACAACTGAAATTGACGGCAGTCTCCCTATAAATCCAAGCGGCGGGCTTAAGGCAAAAGGACATCCGATAGGGGCAACCGGTGTCAGCCAGGTTGTTGAGGTTGTCAAACAGCTTCAGGGTGATGCAGGAAAGAGGACAATATCAGGAGTTGAAACAGGACTCTGCTGTAATATCGGGGGAAGTGGTTCTTCAGCTGTTGTAAGCATATTCAGGAGGAAATAGAATGGTCTGGAAGGTATATACATACACTGAAATAAAATCGGCAGCTGATCCCGATTTGAATGAAAATATTGTTGTCATTGCTGAAGACGGAGCCGGAGAGAGAATTGTCGCCAGGGTTGAGCCTTCATATGATGGAAAAATGTCCATCAATCTTGAGGGAGAAATTGAAGCTGTGGATGATCCAAAAGGCCGGCTGTTTTATTTCATCCCCAAAAACAATTAATAATTTATATTGCAGTGAAGGTCGTGTAACTGCCTGTGATCCCGTGAATATGGAGATGACAACTGATGAAAAATAAACGGTCGGTATTCAGGGTTGACGGTGCACCTCATATCGGAATGGGTCATGTTATGCGCTGTCTGGCACTTGCACAGGGCTTTTTTGAAAACGGGATTGAACCGTTTTTTGTAATGAGAGATATGGAGAATAACTCATGCTGTCTTGCAGAGAGTTACGGCTTCCATGTCGAGATGATACCGGATGACTGCAGTAAAGAGGAGGATGCTGAAAAAACCCTTGAAATTGCACGTAATTTTGGAGCATCAGTAATAGTTACTGATCTTGGGTATCTCATTAATACAAGTCCCGAAGTTTATTGCAAATATCATGACATGCTGAAAAAGAACGGGCACTATATCATCGTCCTTGATGTAATCTGTGAAACTGAGGTTTCTGCGGATCTTGTTGTCAATCCATATATTCTTGATGAAAATTCGCCGATTTTTTCATTTGACAGGGACAGGTATCTCACAGGTCCTGATTATTTTATATTAAGGGATGAATTCAGGATTTTATCCGTTAATCCAAGAGTCATTCGACAAAATGCGGGTAATATCCTTGTCTCTTTTGGGGGGAGCGATCTGAGGGATACAACAGGGATGATTGTAAACGCCCTTGCCCATGCAGATATTCCCGGACTGAAGGCAGAGGTGGTTGTTGGAAGCGGATATCCAATTCCCAATATTGAAAAGCTTAAAGCAGTCATTAAGTTGTTCCCTGATCGTTTTGAATTATTTCATGACAGCAGCAACATGGCTGAACAGATCCTGAAAGCCGATATTGCCATACTTGGAGGCGGCCTTACCAAGTATGAGGCAGCGGCCCTTGGTACTCCGTCTGTTATTATTACACAGTTTGAACCTGAGATAAAACCAAATAAGGATTTTATATCTGCAGGTACTGCGGAGTATATCGGACATATCGATATGATAAATGAAAATGATATTATTATAGCAATAAAAAATCTGGTTGAAGATTATCCCCGACGTGTTGAAATGTCAAAAAAAGGCAGAAAACTTGTTGACGGGAAGGGAATTGAAAGAATTCTCTCAAAAATTCCAAAAGAGGTGTTCTCTTGATAAAAAAGATAAAGATTGGAAATAAAAGTATTGGCCCCGGAGAACCCGCATTCATAATAGCCGATGCAGGTTCAAATCATGATAAAAAACTTGGTCAGGCAAAGGAACTTATTGATATTGCTGCGGATGCAGGTGTGGATGCAGTGAAATTTCAGCTCTTCAGGGCTGACACATTCTATTCAAAATCCGATCCTATGTATGATCTGTTCAAGCAGTGTGAACTACCCTCAGAATGGATCGGAGATCTTGTGGACTACAGCAGGGAGAGGGAAATTATCTTTCTTACAACTCCTTTTGAGAAAGAGTCTGTCGATCTTCTCTGTGATTTCAAGGTCCCTGCATTAAAATGGGCATCTTCAGAGATTGTAAATCTTCCATTCCTGAAATATGCCGCTGAAAAAAATCTTCCAATGCTTCTTTCAACAGGAATGAGTGATTTTGCGGATATACAGGAAGCAATTGATATCGTGCGCTCATCAGGAAATGAGGATATCGCTCTTTTCCAGTGCACATCTCTCTATCCGACACCGCCAGATCTTGTTAATCTTAGGGCTATTGGTTCAATAAGAAAAGCATTCTCTGTACCAACAGGTCTTTCGGATCATACTCTCGGGATATCTGTCCCTATTGCAGCAGTTGCAAGGGGTGCTTCAATAATTGAGAAACATTTTACAATAAGCAGAGAACTCCCAGGGGCGGATCACTGCTATGCACTTGAACCGGATGCGCTAAAAGCAATGGTTGATGGTATAAGGGAGGTTGAAGAATCACTCGGGACTCCGGTAAAACAAATGCTGCCCGAAGAAAAGAGACTTGCAAGAAGAAACAGTATAATTGCAGAAAAGGCGATTCCTGCAGGAACGGAGATTACTGCAGAAAATATTGTCATTAAAAGACCTGCCCATGGAATCAAACCCAAATATTCTTCGGTAATAATTGGAAAAAAGGCTAATAGAGATATAAAAGCTGATGAACCAATTGAGTGGGATATGATTTCAGATTAATGACCTGAAACAATCTGTGAAGGCCGTAAAAACATAATAAATTGCTCCTTTTTTTAACCCGTGCAACTGTAATATAATATGAAAATCATATATTATGGGTATATGGATAAAAATGATGGTTCAAACCCGGAAAAGACAACAAAGGTAGTGATTTTCGGAACGGGAGACGTAGCTGAACTGGCTCTTTTTTATTTCACTCATGACAGCCCGTATGAGGTTGTTGCATTCAGCGCTGATGAACAATATATTACTGAAAAAACAGCATATGGTTTGCCTCTGGTGCCTTTTGAGAAAATTGAGGATTTTTACCCGCCTGATAAATACAGTATGTTTGTAGCGCTGAGCTATAAGGATGTAAACAAAATCCGTGCACAAAAATATTATGAAGCCAAGGAAAAAGGTTACGAACTTGTAAGTTACGTATGCTCACGTTCGGTTCTCTGGAATGATCTTGATGTAGGAGACAACTGCTTCATCTTTGAAAACCAGACAATTCAGCCCTTTGTAAAAATCGGCAACAATGTCACGATGTGGAGTGGAAACCATATTGGGCACAGTTCGATTATTAAGGACCACTCTTTCCTGACATCTCACGTTGTCGTATCCGGCCATGTTGTAATTGAACCATATTGCTTCCTTGGTGTAAATGCTACACTTCGTGACGGAATCACAATTGCAGAAGGCTCGGTAATAGGGGCAGGTGCTACTGTAATTAAAAATACGGTTGAAAGAGGAGTTTATATTGGTAAGGCAGCAGAATTATTCCAGAAAGACAGTTCCAAATCAAAATACTTCACAAACACAGCATATTCAGAAAGAAAGTGATCTGTTGAAATTTGTATGTCTTGGGATGACTAACATGAAAATATATTTCATATTTTAAACTCTATATTATCAGTTAATAATTTTAAGGAATTTTTATGACAGAAAATCAGGATTTTGGCTATAAAATGGAGACTAAGGCCTCTGATGATAAAGTAATACACAGGGAGGTACTCTATTCGCTTTTCAGAGAACGGCCTATGCCGGATGATCAGCTCCTTATCTGCCCCGGACTTTACATGAGAAGTTCGGCACTGGCAAAAATTTTATTCCTTGATGAGCTTTACCGCCTTATTGTGAATCAGCCCGGAGTGATTGTTGAATTCGGAACATGGTGGGGACAGAATCTTGTTGTTTTTGAAAATTTAAGGGCTATATATGAGCCATTTAATCAAAGCAGGCGAATCATAGGATTTGATACATTCAAGGGATATCCTTCGGTTTCTGAGAAGGACAAACCAAGTGAAACAATAAAAATCGGCGGATATACAGTAACTGAAAATTACAGAACCTATCTCGAGGCACTTATTGATTATCATGAAAAGAATAATGTCCTTGCTGATGTCAAGAAGCATCGTGTAGTTGAAGGGGATGCGACGGAAACTGTTCCCAGATTTTTCAGTGAGAATCCTGAAACTGTTATTGCACTTGCGTATTTTGATATGGCATTATATGAACCTTCAAAAGTCTGCCTTGAAGCAATCAAACCCCATCTCATGAAGGGCAGTGTAATCATGCTTGATGAATTTAATTCCTTTGATTATCCCGGTGAAACAATAGCCTTCAAAGAAGTGTTCAGGGATGTCAAATATTCCCTCAGGCAGTCGTCATTTATCAGGGACCGCACATTCATAATAATCGAATAATAAATAATCATTTTTGGAGAGATATCATGAAATGGATCAAGAAAGGCCTGATTATTGAACCTCAAAAAGATATCCCATGGATGAATACACATGCAATGGTTCCCTTTGCCGAAACAATTGATGAAAACAGGATCCGGGTTTATTTTTCCGGGAGGGATGAAAAAAATCGTTCTCATGTGACATATGTCGAACTTGATATTGAAAATCCTGAAATGGGGGTTGAATATGCCGAAAAGCCTGTATTTACTCTCGGAGAACTGGGCTGCTTTGATGATAACGGGGTTACGCCATCATGGATTATAAATCGTGGCGGGGAAAAGTACCTTTATTATATCGGGTGGAATAAGGGAAGTACGGTCCGTATGCACCTTGTTGCAGGTCTTGCAGTAAGTAAGGATGGTGGAAAATCATTCACCCGGGTTAAGAGAGTTCCGATTCTGGACCGAACCGATGAAGAGCCGCTCTGTCTCCAGACCGCCCCCTGTGTGATGATAGAGGACGGCCTGTGGAGAATGTGGTATGTCTCAGGAATTAAATGGATTGACCCGGACACATCCAAATATAATATAAAATATGCCGAGTCAGAGAACGGAGTTGACTGGGTAAGAGAAGGGATTGTCTGTATCGACCTCTCCGAAGATGAGAAGAACCTTGCACGTCCATGTGTCGTTAAGGAGGATGGAATCTACAAGATGTGGTATTCCTATAAAAAGGGATATTACAGAATCGGATATGCAGAATCTCCTGATGGAATCAACTGGACGAGAAAGGACGATCTGGTCGGCATAGATGTCTCCGATTCAGGTTGGGACTCCCAGATGGTCGAATATGCCTTTGTTTTCACCCATAAGGGCAGGAAGTATATGCTATATAATGGGAATGATTATGGTAAAGGCGGAATCGGTTATGCGATCCTGGATGAATCGTGAATAAATAAAACTGAGTGATAATAATGTCTGATGATGAAATATTCTTAAAATCAAAGAAGGTATGGGAAGATAACCTTAAGTTGTTCCCTCACACTAAATTGCGCTATCCTGACGAAAATCTTGTTAGACTCATGTCAGGAAAGTATGTTCCTGTTCCCAAACCTCCGGCAAAAGTGATGGACCATGGTTTTGGACACGGTAACAATCTCTGGTTCCTTGCTGACAAAGGGTATGAGTGTTCCGGCTGTGAAATAAGCGAGGCTCTTATTGCCGATGTCGATGAGCTGTTCTCAAAAATCGGTAAGCCAGTAGATCTAAGGCCTGTCGAGGGACTGAAGATTCCCTTTGATGACAATGAGTTTGATATTGTTGTCTCATGGAATGTACTTCATTATAATGGTACGAGACAGGGCGTAATTGAGATTATCAGGGAGCTTCACCGTGTACTTAAGGATGGAGGTATTTTGGTTCTTTCAACTGTCCATCCTGACAGTTCATTCTCAGACCGGATGAAGGATATGGGTGATGGTACATTCTTAATCGAAAAAGAGAATCCTCATGATAACAGGCAGGGTCTTTCATTCTTCGTTGCAGGCTCTGATGATGAGTTGAAAGAACTATTCGACATGTTCTCAGAAGTAAAGACCGGATATATATACACAGATCTTTTTGATAATTCTGAAAGGAATGCATGGTATCTGGTCTATGCAAAAAAATAAATTTTTAGTATTTCTATGACGTCAGTTGCCATAATGCAGCCTACCTATCTGCCATGGATGGGTTATTTCGGTATGATAGATTCTGTTGATGTTTTTGTGTTTTATGATGATGTGCAGTTCGTTCAGCGATCATGGCAGCGAAGAAATAAAATAAAAACAGCAAACGGATGGACCTGGCTTACTGTCCCGGTTATTGAGTGTTTTGGACAGAATATTAATGAAGTCCGGGTAAACAATGACATTAATTGGTCTGAAAAGCATTGGAAATCAATAGTTCATTCTTATAAAAAATCACCCTGTTTTGAGGAGTTTAATCAGGAATTCGGGGATTACTATAATTCAGAGCATAAGATGCTCCTGGATGTAAATTTAACTCTTATAAAGACCATATGCCGCAGACTTGGGATAAAGACGGAGCTGATTTTGTCTTCCGAACTTGATGTAAGCGGCAGTAAGACCGACAGGCTGATAAATGTCCTGAAAGAAGTTGGAGCGGACAGATATATTTCCAGCCCTGCTTCCGGCTGTTATATGGAAAATGAAAAATTCTTCAATAATAATATCGACCTCTTCTGGTACGAATTCAGTCACCCTCAATATAACCAGCTTTATGGAGAATTTATACCTTATATGTCAGTTATCGATCTGCTTTTTAATGAGGGTACTGAAAATTCAATAGATCTTATCAGATCCGGAAAAGAGGGCTCGCTGAGAAGGGAAACCTCTCTATTATAATAGAGAATTTGAACTTTTCCATATTTTCTTAATTGCGTGCTAAAAAATCTTTATCTGCCTGTTTTACCAAATTGTTTTAATGAAAATTCTTTTCATCAGTACCCCTACAAGAACATATACCAAAAATTATCTCCCGCCTCTTGGCATAATGTATCTCTGCTCATATCTCAAAGAGAATGGCCATGAGCCTATAATTATCGATCAGGCTCTTGAGAGGCTTGATACTGATAAATTGATGGATAGAATCGGGAAAGAGAATCCTGATGTAATTGGAATATCAGGGATTATTACCGCATTTGATTACGTCAGGGGCCTGATGGAGACCATTAATAAAAGATTTCCTGGTAAAATAAAAATCATCGGCGGCCACATTACTCTTGATATCGAAGATATTCTATTAAAAGAGCTTAAATTTGACTATGTGGTTAACAGCTACGGTGAAAAAAAATTATTATGTCTTTTTGATTACCTCAGTGGTGAGGGAATTCTTGAGGATATACCGGGGATTGCATATTTAAAGGATGATGAGTGCGTTATTAACCCGGGAGAGCTGTACTTCAGGAATATAGATGAGCTTCCTCTTCCTGCTTATGATCAGATTGATATGGAGTATTATTCAACTGTCAATTCCACTATCATTAAGCTGGACAGGTATCTTGATAAAACAGGGAAGAAACGACCTGAGATGAGATTTTTTCCGGTTATAGGGCCACTTGGATGTACGGATAAGTGTTCTTTCTGTATTCATGAGTTTCATTTTAAAGGATTCCGTTTGCATTCGGTTGATTATGTTATCGAAAATGTCAGGCATTTATATGAGAATTATGGTATACGCGTCTTTTCTTTTGGTGAGGATCTCTTCCTTTTCCGGACTAAATATGCAGCTGATTTTATTAAGGCTATGAATGAAAATTTTCCTGATGCCTATTTTTCATGTGCAATAAGATCGGATTACGTCAACGGGGAAATGCTCTCTATCCTGAATAACTCCAACTGTTTTACAATCGGTTTTGGATTTGAGTCGGCGAATGATAATATTTTAAATGTTTTATATAAACGAAATACGCGGGAGAATAACACAAATGCCTATAAAATGATCCAGGATGGGACAAATATGGCTCCTGCCTGTTCTTTTATGGTGGGAACTCCCGGTGAGACAGAGAAGACTGTGGATGATACAATCGATGCTATAAGGGAGGCGAAAATTACAGATAGTGCAGTCTTTATAACAAATCCATATCCGGGCACCCGCCTCTACCGCTGGTGCATTGAACACGGGCTGATAAAGGACAGGATGAAGTTTCTTTCAGAAATTTCAGATCGTGATGCAATAAAATTAAGTATCAATATGACTCCATATCCTGATTTTATTGTTAAAATGATGAGAATTATGGTTATCAACCAGCTTGAGAAGAACAAACTTGAATCTGATCCCGGATTCAGGTTGTCAATATTAAGCAGGGTTTTTAATCATATCCTGGTCCCGATAATCTATCGTTCATATTTCAGAATGAGGGGTCTTCTTCATGGTAAAGAGGATGATTTTGGGGATATAAAATTAAATGAGAAAAAAACCGTCCTTCTGAGGGGAGAAGAGTGATATCGGGGTACCCGGATAATTTTTAGGGGGATTACCCTTCAGTCAATAAAAACATTCATATTATCTTCTGTAATTTTATGGAAGTAGTCATCAAGATATGAGGATGCTTCATCTGCTTCTTTAAGGTATTCTGAAGTATCTTTAGAGTAGATCGAATTTACAGCCATTTTTACCTCTTCGGGATTTTTAATTGTATATTTTAGTGCTGAAAGTCCAAAGAGCGGATCAACCGGGATCAAATCCCCAAGGTCAAGGTATATTGCATACAGACCTGTTTTAACTGCCTCCAGTGCAAGTGTGCTCCCCCTGTAGATAACAATATCAGACCTGTTCAGGTCATCCATTACGGAGGGCTTGTCAGAGATTTTAAAGTGTGGGACCGACTCTATCCTAAATACAAGATCCGTTGCAAATTTCTCATAAGGCAGAGCAGGGTGTGCCCTGATGATAACTTTAACTCCTGTTACATCCTTTAATGCCTCATAGACAAAATTGCAGATCTTTATCGATTCTTCGGGTATACCTTCGGGTGTTACAAGGATTGTCTTAAATTCCGGCTTTGTACTTCTTCTTTCAA
>NZ_JBSREC010000139.1:0-5565 GCF_055145805.1 Methanomicrobium sp.
CCTTGATTTTTCTGTTGAATACAAAATGCTTGCCGATGCACTCATAGAAGACTTCAAAACAGCTGAGGAAATATACAATAAAATCTGCGAAGGAGAGGGTGTATATCCATTAAAAACAACCCTGATGTACTGGATTGTTCAGGACGCACCTGATTTTGCAGCAAGCACTGAAGAAGAGGAAAAGGGAGGAAAATGGCTTGTATTCGTAGAAAGGGAAGAAGCCGATGAACTATGGCAGAAGATACGCGATGCAACCGTTGAAAACAGACTTGGCATCTCGGCAAAAGTATCCACAGCAAAACACAATCCCGAATCAAAGGACGAAAGAACTGTGATATACATCAACACACGCGACTGGGAAGACGAAGATGACGTGATGAGAGTCCGCGAAGTTCTAAAAGAACTCGGTGTTTTACAGCGCATAGGATACAAGAGAAATATCGAGACATACCATGGCGAATATTCAGACCACGGCAGGAAAGTAACGTACTACAGTATATGAAGAGAATGAATACTCCCAAAAGTATTCAAAAAAGATGAAATTAATATTTTTTTAACCATCAAAATACCCAAAATATACATTGCCGGGTGTTTAGAGCTTTTATCAAAACTAAAATTGTTCATGACGTATAACGCCATGCACGATTTTGCAAAAAATTATGAATAAATGCGCATATAAAAAATGCGCAGAAAAAGATTATGCTTTTCTTTCCTTGTTCTTTGGTCTGAGATTGTTTGAACCACACTTGCGGCATGTTGTTGCGCGTTTTGCGTTTCTTGCATTGCATTTCATGCATATTTTTACATCAAGGAGCCTTGCTTCTGCCTCTGGAAATCTTGCCATATTTGTATACCCCTGTTAAATCTAAATTTCAGTTCTATATACAACGATGTCTGCGGTATTAACATTTTTGGAAAACCGATACTGCATAAAAAACAGGCACAGGTTACATCGGGATTCAAAAGACCTGCCTGTCACGGAAAAAGCAGGAAAAGCTGACGAAATATCATAAAATCCTCCAGTCCTTAGCATTTTTTACCCTGTCCCGAAAAAGACAGTATATAATCCTGTTATTACCGGGAGAAGACAATATAAAATTATTATAAACCAAAAACAGGAATTCTCCTGCAAAGTTTTAATCAAAAACGCTTAAAAGAAGATTTTTTGTCTTTTTTTGTAATAGAACAGGCGCGCTCATTTACTTTCTGTTTGCTAAAAACCAGTCTTTAAAAACAGTAAGTGCACGCGCCCTGTGGGATACTTCCGACTTTTCCGATAGCCCAATCTCTGCAAATGTTTTGCCTCCGGTTTCAAATATCGGGTCATATCCAAACCCTTCAGAACCCCTCGGTGCATATGTAACAGTCCCCTGCACTCTTCCCTTAAAAACAAAGACTCCCGTTTCATCGGCATACGCAACCGCGGTCTCAAAATAAGAATCCCGATCAGTCTTATCCCCCATAAGCTTTAGTATCCCTTCCATCCCGATTGTATCAAGAGCATAAGCCGCATATGCCCCTGGAAAACCATTAAGCGAGTGTATGTAAAACCCGGTATCATCAACAATCAGCGGTTTTTTAAGAATTTCATAAGCTGCCTCTGCCTTTCCCTTTGCAACAATCCCCACATCATCGCTCTTTGTCTCGGGAAGATCTATTTTTATGTGGCCCACATCTGCAAGACCCTCAAAGAATGAGGCGACCTCTTTTGCCTTATTGGCATTACCGGTGACAACCGTAATTTCCAACTAAATTACCTCTTTCTATAAATCTGGCAGGAACACAGATAAATCTCCCATAAAGATTAAGCAGGGTTATCTCCCCTCTCATGCTTAAGAAGAACTCTCACATACAAAAATCCCCAGACATATCCCATAATCCCTCCGAACACATTCCCCAGGACAACTCCGTACCAGACACCAACCTCGCCCATACCAAGCAAAACCCCCATCACATATGCAAATACCGCAATGAATACCAGGTTCCTGAAGATATTTATGATAAAAGAAGTCATACCCCGGCCCGTTCCCTGAAAAACGGATGAAGACATCATTCCAATAGCTGCAAACGGATAGAACAGGCACATCGTCTGGATAAAACCTATAAATGACGGTGCCAGATAGGCACTTTCAGGGGAGTATGTGAATAGAGAAGTTATCTGCGGCGCAAACACCCATGTTACAACGCCTATAAAGATGCTTATTGCAATCCCCATCTTTACAGAATAATTCAGGACAACCTTTAGATTTTCAAACTTTCTTGCGCCAAAATTCGCACCAACAACGGATACGGAAGAGGTTGCAATAGCAGCCAGGGGAATTATTGCAAACATTACAATACGCCACCCGCCGGTATAAACCGCAACGGCATCTGTTCCTGAAACATCGACAAGTATCAGATTGATTATTACAAGAACAACCGACATCAAAAAGAACTCAAAACTTGCAGGCAGGCCGACAGAGAGGATGGTCTTTATAATTTTTTTATTGTATGAGAAATTACTGAGCCGAAGAGAAATATACGAGTCCCTTTTGATTAAAAACCAGTATAAAATAAGACCTGATACAATCGAGACCGAGGCCAGGGTAGCCCACGCGGCACCTGCAATTCCCCAGTTCAGCCAGTATATCATAATCGGGTCTAAAACCATGTTAAGAAGAGCAGAAAGGGCCATTGCGTACATCGTCCTCTTCGTATCCCCTTCTGCCCTCAATACAGCGTACCCGATATTTGAGAAGATAAGCAGAGCAGTACCTGCAAATATTATCTGCCCGTAAGTAACTGCCATATCAGTTGCACTATCCGCACCCATCGCAATCATAATGGGCTCTAAAAGAAGGATCAGCGGGACTGTCACTACAAGAGAAAGTGCGGTTGTAAAGAGAAAAGAGTGAACTGCGGCATTGTCAGCCCCCGATCTGTTTTTTGCCCCAATCATGCGTGAGATCGCCGAGTTAACCCCGACACCCAGGCCGTTTCCAAGACCTATTAGGATCATAAAGACAGGCATTACAAAACCGACCGCTGCAAGCGCCCCGGAACCAAGTCCTGCAACCCATACGGCATCAACAAGATTATAGATCGAGAACAGAAGCATTGCAACAATCATCGGCCCTGAAAGTTTTATTATCGCTTTTTTTGGATCTCCTGTTAAAAGAGATACCCCGTGGGTCATAATCCCCCCGATATTTCCATTGCTATCAAAAATATCTGCTGAATTATCTTTTTCCATCTTAGTCCTTTTTTTTAATTTTTTGAAAGTTTAACTGCTTTTCAGAACTGATTTCTTATTGAAACATCATCAGTGTAAAGATCTGTATTTTATCTAAAAATGTCCGTATATCTAGTTAAAAATTTGCCGCATGAGATAATATAAGTCTTTAAACCTGCAGGGTTTACTTTTTGTTTCAGATATGAAATCTTTTTTCGTAAAAAACATTAATTAAAAATCATATCATGCATAAACCATGCAGATACGGATGTGTAAATCTGAAGGAAAGTCCCTCCCTCCAAAAATTGTATACTGATATCAAAACCGCACTTGAGAAATGCGGCTGCAAAGTATCCGAACCAAAGGAGATTGCATATGGGATACAGTTTTGGATCAATATTAACAAAAAAACAGAACTTTCCAGGATATACCAAAACAAAAAGGGCGATATCAAATTTGATTTTTCACAGGTGAAAGACTCAGGAAATCTCAAAACACTAAAGGATATTATCAGCAAAGCTACAGGTTTACCCTTAACAGAGGAGAAAAAACCGGCTGCGGGTGATAAAAGACCGCCCGGCCCAAAGTTTCTCAAAACCGCACATGAAAATTCCATCCTGGATAATCTGAAATTTCCAGTAATAGGAACTGATGAATCAGGAAAAGGGGACTATTTCGGGCCGCTTGTTGCTGCCGGGATTTACGTCGATGAGGATTCAGCCGTTTTTTTAAGAAATAATGGGGTTACTGACAGCAAACTTCTCGATGACAATCAGATCAAAAATATTGCTGAAAAGATCAGGGAAAACTGCCCTGATTGTTATTCGATAATAGAGATCCCACCTGACAGGTACAACCGTCTTTATGAACAGTTCAGGCAGGAGAACAAAAACCTAAACTCCCTTCTTGCCTGGGCACATGCAAAGGCGATAGAGGATGTTCTCTCCAAAAAAGAATGTGATACCGCCATTTCAGATCAGTTTGCAGACGAGAGATACATACTCGGAAAACTCCAGAACCGGGGAAGAAAAATACGCCTCGTACAGATGCACAGAGCTGAGAGGAACATTGCTGTTGCAGCGGCATCCATTCTTGCAAGGGACAGATTCCTTGAAAAGATGGCCTCATTATCAAAAGATGCCGGAATAACTCTTCCAAAGGGGGCTTCTCCAGCCGTTGTTGCCGCCGGAAAAGAGATTGTTAGAAAAATTGGCAGAGATGCACTCTTAAAGTATGCAAAAATTCATTTTAAAACAACCGAAGAGATTTTTAAATAGCCGCAGAATTACAGACAACTACCGGATTTATAATTTTTTTCCGAATTCTTCATTTAATGCAACTTTTGCATCCGCACTCAGATCGTCTGCAAGTAAACCATATAGGATACGGTCATAGCTATTGTTATTATGATGCCAGTATTCCCTCTGTAAACCTTCCTTTTTAAAACCGCATCTCTCCATTATCTCCCATGAAGCGGTATTCTCTCTGACACAGTCCCCGTTTATCCGGCAGGCCCCTGCCACATTAAACGCATAATATATGAGAAATCTGCACGCTTCCGTCCCGAATCCCCGCCCCCAGCAGATGTCATCTAACTGGTAACCCATAAGATATGCACCATCGCTGAAATCGACAGGAAGTAAGGCGCATTGCCCAATGAAACAGTCTGATTTCTTCTCTTTTATCGTAAATACAGGTGTTTTCGGAAGCCTGTTTTCTAAAAGATCCTTTTTAATGCCGGATATCAGTGGTTCAAAATAGTTTTTTGTCGTATCGTAGGAATTCGGGCCGAAAAAAAGCCATTTACAGACAGAATCCTTCTCAAGCATTCTTGAAACCGGAAAAAGATCCTTCTCAGTCATATATTCAAATATTAGATTGCAACCGGAATATTTGGTATTCATAAAATCATTAGCCCAGAAACTAATATATATATGTTTCATATTTTTTAATATGCCCTGTGAAAATTAATTCACCACTAATCAAGGCATAGAGATATTAAAGCCGATTTAACCAGAAAAACTATAATTATCCTTTTTATGCCGTTTTTTTACATAGTTCACAAAAATAACTATATATTCCAAAAACATGGAAGTTTCATAATAAAGTCAAAATTTTCTTTGGATTCTTCAGCCCCCAATAAACACAATTTAAAGCAATTTTTCCCAGAAGAAAACTTATAATTTAAATAATCCTGATTTTCTAGAATATATTCAGACCCAAAGAAAAGACGTGAATTTTTTTTATTATAGGACTTACGCAGTTGGATTTCTGACCGCAAGATCCATTATTGATTAAATTCAATAATATATTGTTTAATTCAAAGAATAAAGGAGAATCTGTCATTGAATCCT
>NZ_JBSREC010000140.1:0-26487 GCF_055145805.1 Methanomicrobium sp.
TCTGTTTGGTGAAAAACGGTTCATGTCAAGAACTGTCAGGTGTATTCTTGCCGGAACCTTTACCTCGACCTCTCCGGTCACTGGTTTAAGCTCAAATTTTTTAGTGTCAATACCAAGGGTTATGATATTCTCACCAACACTGAACGGTGAAAATTCATATTCTACAAGATCCAGGTCTCCGCCACGGATCATTATTTTAGACATTAAATCTCCAAATTTAGAATAGAGCGGTAATTTCTAATTTCTCTGAAAAATCACACCGTGAATTTTCATCAGACAGTGCCGGAAACTATTGTTTCATGGACGGTTTCTGTCAAAGAAAATGCTCTTACCTGAGGCCGACAGCGGGATTGCATATGCTACTGTGCATTTTCCGAGCCAACCGAGTTTCAGTGCTCCAACGCCTGCCGAGAACATGATTCTGTTGTCAACATTGTGCATTGATGCGGTCTTTGCCGCAGAACCGACTGCAATTCCAAGATCTGCCTGCCTTAACACGCAGTTCGGGCCAGAAAAAGCCGGGTTTTTTCCTGTTACCTTCTTTTTCTGTGCGTCAGTCATCTCTTTACATGTATGAAAACCGCATCCGCCGCAGTTTAAACCGAGACTTCCGTCTCCGGTTGCACCTGCTATGAAACAGCAGTCACTGTTTTCAACGCATTTTGCATCCCTGATAAAAAAACCAAGTTTGTTTTCCTCTCCGAATGCTTTCATAGAATCAGCAAGCGTGTTTAACTCTTTGCCCGATGCTATTCTGACCAGAATTACGTCGCTGCCCTTTGATTTGGGAGCAGTCCGTGCCGAAACCGCCATTAATTTTGCAACAGTCATGACACCGTCTTTTTCGTCAGACATCGGATTGAAGGTGGTTCGGTATTTATTATAAATCATTTGGTTGGGTTTTTGGATATTTATACAACTAATCCAGTTTGTATCCGCTTTTTTCCCAGGCTTCTCTCATGACATCGTTTTTAAGCAGATATTTATCAACCACTTTTTTTTCAACTGTATTTAAGGGGCATGAGAAGTTGATGCATTTGGCACAGAAATACACTTTCATAATCTGGAAGAATACAACTGAAGCTAAAAGTGTCATAACAAAAATACCGGTGGTGCCATATAGGATAATCGTCGTAGCATTTTGGGAATATAACATCCAGAGGGCCAAACTGCCGACAGATAAGGGTATAATCGTGCAGTTCATCCAGACAAGAAAATTCATCATGAACTTTTCAAATTTGTTCATGGGTGCAGGATTATATTTGAAAATCTTTGGTGCTCCGTTCTTTGCAAGACATTTTAAAAATTTACCTTCGTTGTCGTAGAAAGGGCAGTGGCTACACAGAAATTTAATTTCATAACCGAATATCAGAAAGAGGAAGAGAACATATGCAATAAATGGCCACCACTCGCCTGATATCAGGAATATAACTCCTAAAAGTAGAAATACTCCTATGAAAATAGGAGATGCAATTGCTATAAAACTGTTTAAAATATTTTTATCACACCTGCAGTCAAGACTTATTTCCAGATCGCATTTAGCACAATTTTTTTGATCTTTTACTGTGCAGGTTTTTTCATTTGGCATAAAAAAAATTAATGATAATTTATAATATATATATCTTTATTTATATTCATGGCTGGCGTATGTGTATTTTTTTGACTCTCCGGTATTTACTATAAATCATTTGGTTGGTATTTGGGGATATTTTAAACTTTTTTTGGAATGATTGAAGTCTGATGGGCCTGATAATATGTAATATATCAGAGAGAATAGGTGTTATTTTGATTAGAAATCCGGTGCCGCGGGTTGCGGCAATACATGATCTTTCAGGATTCGGGCGTGCATCCTTAACAGTTGTAATACCAGTTCTCTCCTCAATGGAGGTGCAGGTGTGCCCTCTTCCGACAGCTGTTCTTTCAACGCATACCACCGGTTTTGAAGACTACTGCTTCTGTGACCTGACCGGTTTTATGGACCAAAACGTTGATCACTGGATAAGTCTTGGAATAAAATTTGATGCTATATACAGCGGTTTTCTGGGTTCATCAAGGCAGATGGATATCGTTTCAAGATTAATTGATGCTTCCAGTGAATGCAGGCCGATTGTTGTAATCGATCCTGTCCTTGGTGACAACGGGGTCACATACGGGCCGATAACGGATGATATGGTCGTTAAAATGAGATCTTTTATCAGTCATGCCGATGTGATAACTCCGAATATTACAGAAGCGGCACTTCTTCTGGATGAACCTTATGGTGATTTTATTGATGAAAAAACCGTCCGTTCATGGCTTCCCAGGCTTGCCGATATGGGTCCTGATATTGTTGTTGTAACAAGTGTGCCTCTTGATAATTCAAAAGAGAGAACATCTGTTCTTGCATATGACAGGGGTGATGAAAGGTTGTGGAAGGTTGCATGCGACTATATACCTACACACTATCCTGGGACCGGGGATGCGTTTGCAAGCGTTCTTGTCGGAAGTCTTCTTATGGGGGATAGTCTTCCTATTGCACTTGACAGGGCAGTGCATTTTACAACCCTTGCAATAAGGGCATCTTTCGGGCATAAAAATCCTGCAAGAGAGGGTGTTATGCTTGAGCGTGTGCTTGATACACTAAAAGGGCCGGTTGTGATGAGCAGCTATGAGTTAATTGAGTGAAAATAAGAGGATTTTATTTATATTCGCGGCTGGCGTATGTGTATTTTTCCGACTCTCCGCCTTTTATTACGATATAGAGCCAGACATATAACGATTTGAGAGTCCCGAACTGCACATATCTGCGCATTGAAAACTTAACCCTGACTTTTGAGTCCAGTTTGACCTTGCCGAGTTTTCTCATCCTCTGTGCAATTTCAAGGTCATCTCCGGCATCGATGCACTTGTAGCCCTTTATCGTGTCATATGCATCTTTTTTAAACGCCGTGTTGCATCCGAGAGTGTAGTATAAGGTGTGGGTGTAATAGCCGATTCTTGAGAATGTGTTTGCCAGTGCAAGATAAAACCTGAACTTGATTCCCGGCTCAAGAGGGTATACAGTCCCGTATAACTGAACAATCCTGTCGTCCTTCTCAAAGGCCTTAAGTGTCAGTTCAAGCCAGTCTTTTGGTATTATACAGTCCGCATCGGTTGTTGCAAGGATCTTTGCCTTTGCAAGTGCTGCACCGTCATTTCTTGCACCGCCCACTTTTTTGCTGGTCTGAATAATTACAGTGTCGGCAAGTTTTTCCGCATATTCACGTGTTTTGTCCTTTGAGTTGCCGTCAACCACTATTAACTCATATTCATCTCTCGGGATGGTCTGATTGCAGAGTGAGTTTAAACACGGTGTGATATTTTCCTCTTCGTTGAATGTCGGGATTACAACTGAAATTTTAGGCGCCATTTGTCCTTTATAAGTTGGCTTTTTATCCGCAATAATATATTGGTATTAAATAAAGGCTGAAAAAAAGGTATATTTTAGCTTCTTCTTTTATCTGCAGCCATAAATGCTGTAATTAAAACTATTATGCAGAATATTATCCCTGCCGCTATTGCCATGTCAAAACCGGTCATAAATGCCTGGTGAGAAATTTCAATGCCCGGTTTTGCCGCAGAACTTCCTGAAAAAACTGAAAATATGGCTGTGAAAAGCGCTGTTCCAAGTGCTGTTCCAAAATATATCGATGTGCTCATGATTCCTGACGCCATCTCTTTTTTATCTGCACCTGAATGCTCAATTATCCTGCTTGAACCTGCACTCATAAACGGCCCGAGACCGATACCCATAATGATTAAGGCCAGAATTACAGGGAGTATCTCTTTATGGCCGAATAAGAGGTAAATTACGATAAATGACAAGAGGAATACTGCCGCTGATACTGAACATATTACTCTTGCACCCCTTTTATCTGCAAGATGACCTCCCACAGGACTCAGGATTGTGATGATTACTGATGGTATCAGAAGAAACAGTCCTGACTGTCCCGGACTCATGCTCATAATATATTCAAAGTAAAAGGGCAACATGAGAATAAGTCCTCCGTATGAAAGCATAGCAAGTGAGTAGGATAGTGTTGAATATGTGAAATTTCTGTCTGAGAACATTGAGAGGTCAATGACCGGATCTTTTGCCTGCCTCTCTGTCATTGCAAAGAAAAAGAAGAAGACTGCCGATATCAGAAGAAGCCATACCGGACTTACAAATCCGTTTGCCTTTCCGCCTAAAAATCCCAGGGGCAGAATAAAAAATGTCATTGCAATAACGAATAAAGCAGACCCTTTATAGTCGAAATCCGTTCTCCCTGAGGTTTTAAGGACATCATCAGGAAGAATATATTTTGCAAGAACAATTCCGATAATTCCGACTGGTATGTTTATTAAAAAAATCCAGTGCCAGCTCATATATTCTGTTATGAGGCCTCCCAAAACCGGCCCCAGAGCAAACGCAAGTGCTGATGCGGCGGCAATAATCCCCAGTGATTTTGCCCTCTCGGACTCCTGAATGTGAACTGCGATGGTTGCGACAGCAGATGGTGCAATCATTGCGGCACCAATGCCCTGTAATGCCCTAAATGCGATAAGTGCCTCTATATTCCATGAAGCAGCGCAGAGAAGTGAGGATAATGTAAATATTCCGACTCCCCAGATATATATATTTTTTATTCCCAGAAATGAGGAGGATTTGGCAAATATCACCATCAGACTGCTTAATGTGACAAGATATACTGTAATCACAAGCGATGCAAGGCCGATATCTGCATTAAATCCTGATGCAATCTGCGGGAGAGAGACATTTACAATGGCACCGTCAAGACCGTCCATAAAAGCCCCGATTCCAACCACAAGCAGTATCAGAATTGCGGGTGTTTTGCTGCTGTTCATTACAAATTAGTTATCTGCGGGGCTTAAAAAAGAGTTTGTTAATTCCGGGGGGATTTTAGGATAATTTTTTAGGGTTAATTCAATTTTATTGAGTGTTTTTTACATAATCCATGACATGTCTGATGCATCCGTCCATGTTGATGTATTCAAACTCCGAGAATCGCCCGACAAGGTCTATTCCCAAAGATTCGATATATTCCCTCATTATTTTTACATTTTTGAGGTAATCCAGATCATAGACAACGTATGCATACTCAAATCTTGTAACATCCGAATAAACAACCGAATTCTCTGACTTAATAATGTCCATCTTTATCAGACCTTCAGTGACCTCTTTTATGATCTCGGAGTCTGTCTTTTTTGAGGTTTTATCGTCGTCATTGTATGTAATCTCCGCAAGAATCGATGAGCATCCTTCTGGTGCGACCCTGGTTGAATAATTTGACGGGAATGATATCCTGTTGAAGTCTCCAAGTTCTTTCTGCGGGATATAAAGCCAGGATATATCGTTTAATTCATCTTTTATTCCAAGTCCCACACATGCAATTGAGTTGTACTTCAGGTTTTTGCATGCTTCCCTGACATTTTCAGGGACGCCTGATAAGCATGAAAAAAGAACTGCCGGCGGAAGTGTTGATATTACTCTGTCGTATCTGATTTCTTCAGACCCGTTTCCTATTAGAAATTCGTCATCACATTTCTTTATTGATGTAACTTCATATCCTGTTATAATCCTGTCTGCTACTGGTTCTTTTAGTGCATCAACAAGCGCTTCAATTCCGCCTGTTACAGGGTATGTGAATACTGACTGGTGGGTGTATCCTTCTGTCTCAATTCCGATTGCTGAACGAATTATATCTTCAACAGGAGGTCTTGGGATTCTTCCGTCAACCCAGTGATGCGACATCTTCTCTGTTGGATAGTTCCATATTTTTTCATTGTAAGGAACCATGTAAGACTCTGCAATTCCCTTTCCAAGTGTGTAATATATCCATTCCTTAAAGTTCTCAGGCTCTTTTAACTCGCCTTTTTCAAGGGCTATTAAATTTTTTACAAACTCGTTTATGCAGAAGAATCTGTCCTCAGGCGGCAGCTGGTAAAGACCGTTTTCAAACGGGTACTTGACATAACTGCCTTTAAAAAAGATCTTTGTATTGCGGTTTCTTTTGTCTTTGTTATCTCCCAGCACATCACACATGAAGTCGTTAACTTCTGTATCGCGGCTGAATATGATATGTGAGCCGCCGATATCAAATGTAAATCCTTCTTCTGTTTTTGAGCGGCAAAGACCCCCTGTCTCTTTCTCCTTCTCTAAAACAACCACATCCCCACCTGCTTCGCTGAGCATTCTGGCAAGTGTTATTCCGGTAAGTCCCCCTCCGAGTATTGCAGTTTTCACATTAATAGATTTGATATCATTTTTAATAATAGTCTGTTGTCATACCTGTTGTATTTCCTGCAGGTATAACCCGGGTGTATTGCTGTCAAAATGCCGTAATGCTGTTTTGATCTGACAACACAAATTTAAATTTCAGCTCACCCGTTTTGATCAAAATGCCGTAAGGCTATTTTGATCTGAAATATAATTATTTATCATAGTCTGTTTGAAATCAGGTGTTTTTAGATATGGATACTGCAATTAAAATCATAAAGGGAAGAGAAATTCTGGATTCAAGAGGGAATCCCACTGTTGAAGCTGATGTATTTTTAAACTGCGGCTCCTGTGCACGGGCTGCATGTCCATCCGGGGCATCTACCGGTATTCATGAGGCTGTTGAACTCAGAGACGGCGATATGGCAAGGTACGGCGGAAAGGGTGTGCTAAAAGCTGTATCGTATGTAAATGACAGAATTGCTCCCTGTATTCTTGGGATGGATGCATCAGATCAGGGAGCTGTCGACAAAGCAATGATTGAACTTGACGGAACTGAAAATAAAGGGAACCTCGGCGCAAACGCAATACTCACTGTTTCAATGGCGGTTTCCCGCGCTGCGGCAGATGCAAAGGGTATTTCGCTCTGGAAGTATCTCGGAAATCCGGATGATGCATTACTCCCTGTTCCGTGCATGAATATTATGAACGGCGGTGCACATGCGAACTGGCAGGGTGCTGATCTTCAGGAGTTTATGATTGCGCCTTACGGGGCACCGTCATTTAAAGAGTCACTTAGGTGGGGTGCAGAAGTTTATCAGGCACTAAAAGCGCTTTTAAAAGAGAAAGGGCACTCCACCGGAGTCGGTGATGAGGGAGGATTTGCACCTGAGGTTCCTTCAAATGAGGAGCCCTTAAAGCTTATCACAGAAGCGATAGAAAAAGCAGGTTTTAAGCCCGGAAAAGATATCGGAATAGTTCTTGACCCCGCTTCAAGTGAGATCTACAAAGACGGCTTTTACGAGTTTAAGACCGAGGGAAGAAAACTCAGCTCAGAAGAGATGGTCGCATTTTACAAAGATATGTGTGAAAAATATCCGGTAGTATCAATAGAAGACGGCCTTGCGGAAGATGACTGGGACGGATGGAAACTGCTGACAGATGCAATCGGCGATAAGGTTCAGCTTGTCGGAGACGATCTCTTTGTAACAAATGTAAAAAGAATGGAGATGGGGATTGAAAAGGGAGTTGCAAACGCGGTTTTAATCAAGCTCAATCAGATTGGGACAGTATCCGAGACAATAGATGCAATCCGCCTTGCACAGAAGAACGGATGGGCTGCAATGGTCTCACACAGAAGCGGTGAGACAGTTGATTCATTCATTGCAGATTTATCAGTTGCACTTGCGACAGGCCAGATAAAGACAGGCGCACCTGCAAGGGGCGAGAGGGTTGAGAAATATAATCAGCTCTTAAGAATTGAAGAAGAGATGGGTGCATCTGCAAAATTTGCAGGAAGAAGTGCATTTATCCGATAATATCTCAAATAAATCCTATTTTTTTTGTACGGCAATATTAATGTATATTCAGAGTCATCTGTAACTTTTATTATGTCTGATCTTTTGGATTATGACACTCCTGAATATTACCAAAAAAGGATTTTGATGGTAGAAGAGCAGATAGAGTCTCGTGGGATTAGTGACCGCTCAGTAATTATGGCAATGAAAAATGTTCCCCGGCATATCTTTGTTCCTTCGCATGAACGGCCTTATGCCTATGATGACAGACCGCTTCCTATAGGTCAGGGCGCAACAATTTCGCAGCCCTATATTGTCGGACTTATGACCGAACTTCTGGAACTTTCTCCCGGTGATCGTGTTTTAGAGATAGGGACCGGCTCAGGATACCAGGCGGCCGTAATCGCCGAAATTGCATCTGCTGTCATCTCATTTGAACGCATAACTGAGCTTGTTAAGTATTCAAAGGATAATCTGGCGATGGCAGGAGTTGAAAATGTTGAGGTGATCCACGGGGACGGGACAAATATGCCTGTGGATATTGGCCTTTTTGATGCTGTAATAGTTACTGCTGCATCTCCTGTCATGCCCGATTATCTGATACATTTACTAAAGGAGAAGGGAAGACTTGTTGTTCCTGTCGGAGACCAGTTATCCCAGATACTTGTGAAAGTAAAAATGACCGGCGAAAAACCTGTGGTGACTTATCACGGCGGCGTAAGATTTGTGCCTCTTATTGGTGAAAAAGGATGGAATTCCTAAGGGGGCGCATGGTTTTTTTATATAATTGACTTTGCTAAAAAAGAAACAATTCTGACTTTAGGGGCATTTTTGACGATTAATTAAAAATTGAAGCTCTTTGTGCTTTTAGATGGTATTTTTTATATTTTTTTGCAAAATTTGCATAATGCTCTGCGTTTCTTATAAATGCTTCAAAAAAATTGATTTTTTTAATTCGGTGGATATTATGGTCTTTTATCTGTGTGTGCTTTTTTTACAAAACATGAAATACCTTGGAGACCAACGTAATAATCAGAATGAATTCTTTTTTGAAATTTAGTGAGCTTAATATTTCTGAGGAAATACTTAAAGCTATAGAAGATATGGGTTTTGAGGAACCCACTCCAATACAACAACTTTCTATACCTATCATAATGGAAGGCCGTGATGTCACAGGCCAGGCTCAGACAGGTACCGGAAAGACTGCGGCCTTTGCAATACCTGTTATTGAGAAAATAAGTTCTGATAAAAATATCGTTCAGACAATTATACTTACTCCGACAAGGGAACTTACTATTCAGATAGCTGAGGAGTTTAACCGTTTTCTCAAGTACCGTGAGGATATAAGGGTACTTCCTATCTATGGCGGCCAGCCAATTGAGAGGCAGATATCCGTTCTGCGCCGTGGTATTCAGATTGTTGTCGGAACGCCCGGAAGGATTATGGATCACCTCAAAAGAGGCACACTTTCCCTTTCAGCTGTTGAAACAATAGTTCTTGATGAAGCTGATCAGATGCTGGATATGGGTTTTAAAGAGGATCTGGAAGAGATTTTATCATACGCACCTGATAATCGCCAGACAATTCTCTTCTCGGCAACAATGCCGAGGCCGATTCTCAAGATCTCAAAACAGTTCCAGAAAAATCCTGAATTTATTAAATTAAGTCACACAGATCTTACTGTTCCTACAATTGAGCAGTCCTACATTGAAGCCCGTGAAAGGGACAAGCTTGAGATTTTGTGCCGGTTAATTGATATTAACGGTCCGGGACTTTCGATGATCTTCTGCAACACAAAGAGAAAGGTAGACGAACTCTCATCTTCTCTTCGTTCAAGAGGATATTTTACCGAAGGTCTTCACGGTGATATGAAACAGATGGTAAGAGACCGCGTAATGAACAAATTCAGAGGCGGCTCTCTTGATATTCTTATTGCAACCGATGTTGCGGCACGTGGAATTGATGTGGATGATATAGATACGGTATATAATTATGATGTACCGCAGGATGTAGAGTATTATATCCACAGAATCGGGCGTACCGGGCGTGCAGGAAAGACAGGTGTGGCATATACTTTTGTCGGCCCGAGGGAGACTGAAAAATTAAGGATGATCCAGAGATTTGCCGGTGTTAAGATCAGACGTGTGTCTGCGCCAAGCACAAAGGATGTTGAAAACTGCCGTGCCGAAAGATTCCTTGACAAAATCAGGACTGTCATGACAGAAAGTGATCTTACGGCATATATCTCTGCAATTGAAAGGTTAACAGATGAGGACTTTACCTTAACCGATGTATCTGCAGCCTTAATGAAGCTTCATATGGAAGGAGAGGACAGGGAAGTTTCTTCAGTTTCGTCAGGTTCCTCACGTTCTTCTGAATCCTCGGTTGATTTCACAAATACCGGGGGAGAGCCCGGAATGGTCCGTTTCTTCATCAATATCGGTAAAGGAAGAAATATACGCCCGGGAGATATTGTTGGTGCAATTGCAGGAGAAGCAAAAATATCCGGAAGCCTTATCGGCGCAATAAGTATATTCAATGACTTTTCATTTGTTGAAATTCCTGAGAAACATGCAGAAGAAGTTTACAGGGTTATGAACAATGCAACAATCCGTGGAAACGAGGTTTCATTTGAACCTGCACGGAAAAACAACAACAGATAATTTTTATTTTTTTAGTCTGAATTTAAATTTGAATCCGAAAACTCAAAGAGATTTTTCTGAATACTTTTAGAGGATTCAAAATTAGATACTGATACACCTATAAGTCTGACAGGTGTCTTTTCATCAAGGTGTCCTGATATTAGTTTTACTGCCATATTGTACAAAATATCTGTGTCTGTTGTATAATGCTGCAGAGTTTGAGACCTTGTATGCGTTATAAAGCCTGTATATCTTATTTTGACAGTCACTGTCCTGAAATGTATTTTTTTTGAATTTAGCGTTTCTTTTATTTCATTGCAGATAATTCTGGTTGTATCAAATATCGCCTGCCTGTTTTTAGTATCTTTGAGGTATGTTCTCTCACGTCCTATTGATTTCTGACCCTTTCTCTCTAAAACACATCTTTTGTCGATTCCGGATGCATATCTTCTTAAATCTGCGGCATGCCTTCCGATGAGGGATATGAGGCTCTGGATGTCATATAAAAGAAGATCTTCTATGGTTATGATTTTGGCCTGTATCAGGATTTCCTGTGTCTTCTTCCCGACCCCCGGAATCTTTCCTATATGCATGGGATTTAGAAAAGAGCTTACCTCTTCGGGCCGGATTACTGTCAGACCTGCGGGTTTTTTAAAATCAGATGCTATCTTTGATACGATTTTTGATGGTGAAATTCCAATAGAGCATGTAATTTTTTCATTCAGCAGAATTTCGTTTTTTATCTCTTCTGCCATATCTTCTGCGGCAGAAAAAGTTTTGAGATGACTCAGGTCAAGGTATGCTTCATCGATGCTGACCTGCTCGGATTTATCAGAATATTTTCTGATAATATTCATTACATTTCGTGAGGTCTCTTTATAAAGAGGCATATTTACCGGCAGAAAGACAGCTTTTGGACATAGTCTGTATGCGGCTGATACAGGCATTGCGGAATGCACCCCGTATTTTCGTGCCTCATACGAGCATGTACTTACAACCCCGCGTCCATATCCTCCTTTTGGGTCTGCACCGATAACTACAGGAAGACCTTTTAATTTTGGGTTTTCTCTCATCTCTACAGATGCAAAGAAACTGTCCATGTCAATATGGAGTATTATTGATGTCTGTTTATCTCCTGTCATCTCCCGGCATTATTTGTATTTAACATATATTGCATATAAGAAAAATCCCCGCGGTGTGAAAGAAAAAAAGGCAGTTTGTATAGATAATTCAGTTTCATAAAAAGAGTTGGTGAAATTCTATCTGTTGAAATTTTGTTTATATATGCCAATACTAATAAATATCCGGGCCACCTTTCTGAAACTGTTAAGCAATTAATAGAGGTGAAAGAAATGTCAATGAATCCTAAAGTTGAAAAAGCATTGAATGATCAGGTACGGTGGGAGCTTTACTCCTCATATCTGTATCTTTCAATGTCATCGTGGTATGAATCAGAAGGTCTCCGCGGATTTGCAAACTGGGAGTATGTACAGGCGCAGGAAGAGAAAGATCATGCAATGAAAATTTACAGGTACATTATATCAAGAGGCGGACGTGCAAAACTTCAGCCTATAGATGCACCTCCTGCTGAATGGAAATCTCCTCTGGATGCATTCACAGTCTCTCTTGAACATGAACAGAAGGTGACATCGCTGATAAATGATCTTGTTAATCTGGCAGTCAAAGAGAAGGATCATGCCACATACAACTTCCTTCAGTGGTTTATTGACGAACAGATTGAAGAAGAGTCAGATGCCGGAGATGTTGTTGACCAGCTTAAGATGATAAATAAGGACAAGGGTGTCGGTCTTTTGTATATGCTTGATAAGGAGCTCGGGGCAAGAATCTACGCCCCGTTAACAGACACAACTCCGCCAGCATCACAGTAAATTACTGTAAAAAATCCAACAAATTTTTTTGCTGAAGTAAAAAAGGGAAATTTTTGTGTTTCTCATTTTCTGGGCTGTATGTAAAACCCTGTCATTGTATCGTCAAGCACTTTTTCCGAGTTTTTCGGAGTTATGAGGCTTATTGCAATCATTGCAATTATTGCACATGCTAGAGAGTATATTGAGAAGTGCATTGGGAGTTTTGCAATGAACTGATGATAATATCCGAATATTCCCGAACCTATAAGTCCTGCAAGAATTGCTGCGATTGCACCCTCTTTTGTCGCACCTCTCCAGTAAAGTCCTGCAATAAACGGCACTGCAAATGTTGAGAGCATAACTCCGATTCCCAGCCATATCAGAAATGCGAGCATTTCGGGGGGATTGAGTGCAAGAATCAGGGATATAAGTGCTGCTGCAACAACGCACACCTGACTTAAGCGAAGCACCTGTTTATCGGGTGCATTTGGTTTTAAGAGATTTTTGTATATATCCCATGAGAACATTGTTCCTATTGTAAGCATCAGCCTGTCTGTTGTTGACATCACAGCCGCCAGAACAATGACTGCAAAAAGTGCCCATATGAGCATATTGGGTGCGGCGTACTCAACACCATACATGAATGCAAAGTCCTGTGCGTTTACTGCTGTGGGGAGGACCAGTTTTCCCTCTTCGACAAGGACTCTTACTGCAAATCCTGCAAATTTAACCAGAAACATCACAACGACGTATATTAAAAAAGCCGCGAGAGGGGCCCATTTGAAATATTTGTCCTCTTTTGCCGCTAGTACGTTGTTTACAACATGTGGTGCACATGCAAGGCCCACTGTCAGAAGTACTACAAATGAGAATAAAAATTCAGGCGTACAGTATGCATAGGCTGCATACGCCGATGGATAATATGGCTGAACCATATTTGGATCAATCGTTGAGAGAACCTCGTTTATGTGCGTTAAACCGCCCGCGGAGATTATTACTATTGGTGCCATAATCAGAACGCCTATGATTAAAATTCCGCCCTGTATCAGTGTCGTCCAGGAAACAGCATACAATCCTCCGATTACTGTATAAATCGTTATGATAATTGCCGATATTATAAGTGCAATCCTGTAGTCTATCTCAAAAAGCCAGACCAGAACAATGCTTATTGCAGTGTACTGCCCGACAAGATAGATCAAAGAGACGACAATTCCTGCAACCGCTGCAAGTCCACGCATTGCCCTCGGACTTTCAAATCTGTGTGCAAAATAGTCTTCGACTGTCATATAACCTGCGCTTTTTCCGATATAGTGCAGTTTAACTCCGAATAAAATTATTGCAAAGGATGCTGCAAGGGGCACTGCGAGTTGTTCCCATATTCCCGGCCACCCTGACGCAAATCCGAATCCTGAGACCCCGACAAGTGTCATTCCGCTGCAGACGGATGCAACCATAAGGATTGTGAATACCCAGAAACCAAGTGATCTTCCGGCAAGGATGTAATCCTCTGTGTTATGAACTTTTTTTGACGCCCAGCTTCCTATGTAAATAAGTCCTGCTGCATATATGGCAATGATTCCCAGTGTAAGAGGATCAAAGGTCAATTGTTCACCTCTCTGAATCTGAGGCCCCATATTAAAAGAGCCAGTATAATTATTCCTGTCCCGAATCCTACGGCCAGAACTGTTGTTGTTGGCAGACCAAACATTTGTATCATGCTAATATGTAGCATGGTAACATATAACACGATCGATTTAAGAGTCCAAAAAGATTAAATTTTTATTTTGGAAAAAAAATTAGTGTCTGAAGTACCTGACTCCGGTAAAGACCATTGCGACATTGAGTCTGTTTGCCGCATCGATAACTTCCTTGTCCCTTATTGATCCTCCGGGCTGAAGGAGGGCTGTTGCGCCTGCTTCTGCTGCAACCTCAAGAGTATCTGCGAAAGGCAGGAATGCATCCGATGCAACAACAGAACCTTTGAGTGATGAGTTGGCTTTCATGACGGCAATCTGTGTGGAGTTGACTCTGTTCATCTGTCCCGCACCGATTGCAAGGGCTGTTTTTCCTTTTGCAAATATTATTGCATTGCTCTTGGTATGCTTGCAGATCTTCATTGCAAGTCTCATTCCTTCAGTCTCTTCCTGTGTCGGCTCGCGTTCGGATACGACCTCCCAGTTCTCTGTTATCTCTTTCGGAGTTATCTGGAGGAGTGCTCCGCCGTCAATTGTCCGGAGGGATGGTGTCTCCTTCTCTTCCGGAAGGATTAATACACGCATATTCTCCTTTACTTTCATAATTGTGAGTGCCTCTTCCGTGTATGAGGGAGCAATTACGACTTCAATAAAGGTTGATGCAAGCTCTTTTGCGACATCTTCTCCCACTTCACGGTTGAGTGCGACAATGCCTCCGTAGGCTGAGACGGGATCAACATCTCTTGCTTTTGTATATGCCTCAAGAACACTGTCTCCCATCGAGACGCCGCACGGGTTGTTGTGCTTAACTACGACTGCTGCAGTCTCGTCAAACTCACGAAGGAGGCCGACAGCCGCGTCAACATCCAGGTAGTTGTTATATGACATTGCCTTGCCCTGAAGTGGAATCTGGCCTGCAATGCCTGTATCTCCGTATACTGCGGCTTTCTGGTGCGGGTTTTCACCATAGCGGAGCTCTCTTCCGTTTTTAAACTGAACTGTATAAACTTCAGGGATCTCTGATTCAAGGCTACCAAGGTGATTTGATATGGCGGCATCATATGAAGATGTGCGTGCAAAAACCTTCTTTGCAAGATAAAGTCTTTCTTCTTCGGTCAGTCCGTATTCCCCGACCGCTTTTTTGAGCATATCGTAATCAGCAGGGTCGATTACAACTGCGACATGCTTAAAATTCTTTGCAGCCGCACGAATCATGGCAGGTCCGCCTATGTCGATGTACTCAATAAGTTCATTTAAAGGCAGATCTTTTCCTGACATTTCCTCGAAAGGATAGAGGTTTACGACAAGGATATCAATACCTGAGATGCTGTTATCCTTCATTACCTGATCGTCAGTGCCGCGTCTTCCGAGAAGTCCGCCGTGAATTTTCGGGTGGAGAGTTTTAACACGCCCGTCCATCATTTCGGGTGCGCCTGTATGTTCTGAGACTTCGGTAATTTCCAGTCCTGCCTCACGAAGTGTCTTTGCCGTTCCTCCTGAGCTCAGGATTTTAAAGTTGTTTTTGGCCAGACATTCTGCAAGTTCAACAATGCCGGTCTTGTCCCAGACCGAGAGGAGTGCATGTTTCATTGAATTATTATTTGTTTTAAAATCAGAATAAACTAATGGCGGTGATAAAATTTTTATGGGCATAACTGTTCAGATGTATCCTCTGATGTGCGCAAATCTCCGTAAAAAAGATAAACTGCTGTCTTGGGTGTAATTTATCTCTTTTTCTCTCTCTCTCTCTTATGGTTTTTTTAAAAATCCGTGCAGGTTTGTGTTTAATGTCTGCGCTCACAGGTAAAGAAAAACAGTCTGCGTTCTGATTTTTTTTATAAATCTTCAGGGGGGTTGTGGTTCCTTTTTGGGCCAGTGGGAATTTTTAAGGAAACAGATCTCCCGATATCTTCCAAAATAATGGGAAATCAACATTTTTTGGACATGTCCTGATTTCATGTGCTGTATAAAACCAATTTTCATTCACTGTGTTGAAGAAGTATTATATAGAACTGCAAACAGATTGACAAAAAACTATATATAGAACTCCAGACCACTATGTATGGTATAACTAGTAATTTCAGCATTTTATTGGAGAATTAGGGAATGAATGAAGAGAATGATGAGAAAAAAATGCCTGGCGGGAAGATTGATGATGTCTCTCCGCCCGTGGGAGATTTGAACATTGAAGGAACAGCGGCCGAATCGCCCGAAGAGAAGGTTGTAACCCGGGAAGATGAGCTTCTGGCGGAAATTGCCCTGCTCAATGACAAATATCTTCGTCTTGCAGCTGACTTTGATAATTTCAGGAAAAGAAGTGCAAAAGAGTCTTTGGAACGTGCAGAACGTTCAGTTGAAAGTGTGGCACTTGAAATTCTTGAAATTGTTGACAATATAGAGCGTGCATTAAATTCTGATGAATCCTCTCTTCGTGAAGGGGTTGAACAGATCCACAAAATTCTCATGAAAATTCTTCATAATCATTCCATATCTCCTGTAGAATCGCTAAAAGAACAATTTGATCCTAACAGGCATGAAGCGATAGCCTATGTCCCTTCTGACTGTGAGGAGGGAATTGTTATTGATGAAGTTGCACGAGGTTACTGTATGAAAGATAAAGTAATCAGATGTGCAAAAGTAGCAGTATCCAAAGGAAAAAAGGAGGAATAATAAAATGGCTTCTAACAAAATTTTAGGAATTGATCTTGGTACAACAAATTCATGTATGTCCATAATGGAAGGCGGAAAACCTGTAGTAATCCCAAATGCAGAGGGAGGACGCACAACTCCGTCAGTAGTCGCATTCTCAAAGGAAGGAGAGCGTCTTATCGGCAGTGTCGCAAAGCGCCAGGCTGTTACAAACCCTGACCGCACAATCAGCTCCATTAAAAGGGATATGGGCACTGACAGAAAAGTAAAGATTGACGACAAGCAGTACACGCCGCAGGAAATATCCGCAATGATCCTTCAGAAACTAAAGGTGGATGCGGAAAGCTACCTTGGAGAAGAGATTAAAAAGGCGGTAATTACTGTTCCCGCATACTTCAACGATGCACAGCGAAATGCAACAAAGGATGCCGGAAAGATCGCCGGTCTTGAAGTAATGCGTATCATAAACGAACCGACAGCAAGTGCCCTTGCATATGGTATCGACAAGGAAGAGGACAAGACCATCCTCGTATATGACCTTGGAGGAGGAACATTCGATGTATCAATCATGACTCTCGGAGACGGGGTTTTTGAGGTACAGTCAACCGCAGGAGACAATCATCTCGGAGGAGATGACTTTGACAAGCTTGTTACCGACTACATCGTCGATGAGTTCAAAAAACAGGAAGGAATCGACCTTTCAAAGGATAAGATGGCACTTCAGCGTATTCGTGATGCAGCGGAAAACGCCAAAAAAGAGCTTTCAACTGTTCAGAAGACAAATGTCAATCTGCCTTACATCACAACCGACTCCTCAGGTCCAAAGTTCCTTGACCTTGACATAACCCGTGCCAAGTTTGAGCAGCTCATCGGCCCGCTTGTCGACAAAACAATAGGACCGGTCAAACAGGCAATGAAAGATGCAGACATGACCGGCAAGGACATCGACCACGTTCTTTTAGTCGGCGGCTCAACACGTGTCCCGCTTGTTCAGGAGAGAATCCGTGCACTTCTTGGAAAGGAGCCTGACAAGGGAATCAACCCAGATGAGTGTGTCGCAGTAGGTGCGGCAATTCAGGGCGGTGTATTAACAGGCGAGGCAAAGGATGTTGTATTGCTTGATGTAACTCCTCTCACACTCTCAATTGAGACAATGGGCGGTATTGCAACAAAGTTAATCGAGAGAAATACGACAATTCCTACAAAGAAGAGTCAGATTTTTACAACTGCGGCTGATAACCAGACCAGTGTAGAGATTCACGTTGTTCAGGGTGAGCGTGCACTTGCGACTGACAACTTTACACTTGGAAAGTTCCAGCTTACAGGTATTCCGCCGGCACCACGCGGTATCCCGCAGATTGAGGTTACGTTTGATATCGACGCAAACGGAATCATAAATGTCTCTGCAAAAGACCTTGGTACAGGAAACACCCAGGCAATTACAATCTCCGGCGACAAGCGCCTCTCTGAAGACGAAATCGAGGATATGGTCAAAAAATCAAAGGATTTCGAAGAAGAGGACAAAAAGAAGCGTGAGGAGATTGAGATCAGAAACAGTGCTGACAACTCAATATTTGCTGCAGAAAAACTCATAAAAGAGGGCAAGGATAAAATTGATGCAGAGGATGTCGAAAAGATTGAGTCCGGCGTTGAAAAGGTTAAAAAATCGGTTGAAGAAGACGATCTCGAGGCAATCAAAAAAGACGTTGAGGAACTTACCGAAAGTGTCTTTGCAGCATCTACAAAGATGTACCAAAAGGCAGCCGAAGAGGCTGAGGCTGCAAAGGCAGAAGGCGGCGCAGAGGGTGCAGATGCACAGGCTCCTGAAGAAGATAATGTCGTTGACGCCGACTATGAAATGAAAGACGACGATAAAAAGACTGAATAAAGTTGAGCAGGCGTTAAAATGGGTGCGAAAAACTACTATGATATCCTGAACGTATCAAAAAATGCTACTGAACAGGAGCTAAAAAAGGCATACCGCACCCTGACAAAGAAGTATCATCCCGATATATGCAAGGAAGAGGGCGCTGAGGATAAGTTTAAGGAGATAAATGAGGCCTACAGCGTTCTCTCCGATAAGCAGAAGAGGGCCCAGTATGACCAGATGGGTCATGAAACATTCACCAATGCCTCCAAAGGCAACTATTCCGGCGGCGGTTTTGGCGGTGCAGGTTTCAATGCAGATTTCGGTGGTTTCGGGGATATATTTGATGCTTTCTTTGGCGGTTCCGGTGGCAGAAGAGGTCCGAGGGGCCCGCAGCCAGGCTCTGATCTTCTGATGAGGATTCAGATCTCACTTAAGGATGCGGCCCTTGGAACAAGCCGTGATGTTGATGTAATGCATACCGAACCCTGTCCGGAATGCGACGGTACGGGAAGCAAAAATAAGAAAATACGCATATGTCCCCGGTGTGGCGGGAGCGGACAGGAGAGGCGTGAAAACAGAACCCCGTTTGGAAACTTTGTCAGCATGGTGACATGCTCCCAGTGCCATGGGCGGGGCAAAATACCTGAAGAACGCTGTGGTGCATGTGGCGGTTCAGGTCACACAAGGGTTAAAAGAAATATTACAGTCTCAATACCTGCCGGAATTGATTCCGGTATGCGTCTTCGGATGGAAGGCTACGGCGAGGCCGGAGAACCCGGGGCACAAAACGGTGATCTGTTCATAGAGGTTGAGGTAATGCCTGATGAAAACTTCAGGCGTATTAGCGACAATCTTGAGACCAATGTCATACTTTCGGCTGCAAATGCGGCAGTGGGTACAAAAATTGATATAAAAACCATTGACGGACGTGAAGTTGAGCTAAAGATTCCTGCAGGTGTTCAGCACGGAATGGCGCTTAAAATATCCGGCGAAGGTATAAAAAGAAGAGGACGCCCTGGAGATCTTCTTGTCAGGGTAAAAATTGAGATCCCGAAGAATCTCTGTGATGAGGAAAAAGAGCTTTATAATCGCATTGTAGAGATAGAAAATGTGAGAAAGGAAAAGGGCGACAAAAAGAGCGGATTCTTTAAAGACGTTGTCGGAAAGATGAAAGATTCAATGAAATAAAAATATTAAAATCCCTTCTTTTTAGTTTATTTTCAAACATTTTTCAAGTTAAAAAAAGACAATTTTAACTGAGCCTGATTTTTTTCATGCTATTAGTTTTAGTCCCATAAATTTCAAAGTAATAAGCCTGATATGAAATTAATTCTGGAACTTTCCGGTGAACACCCTACGCTTCCATTTTCCGAGATAGAATGTGTGGGTAAAATAATAAAACAGGGAATGCAGGTCGCAGTTGTGGAATGTCCTGATGAGGATGCAACAAAACGGCTTGCAATGACCCACTGCATAATGAGATGTCTTGGCGAATGTGATGCAGATATTGAATCATTTAAAGGTCTTTTAGAATCCTTGTCAATTGAATCAGATGTCTCCTTTGCAGGCCGCGTCAAAAAGACAAGTGATACAAAAATTTCCAATTCCCAGCTTGAACTTGAAAGATGTATCGGGACTTACATAAAAGGAACTGTTTCTCTTTCGAATCCCGGTACAGAATTCCGCGCGATATTCTCGGGTGATGCCTGTTATTTCGGGGAGGTCATCCACCGGATTGACCGGGGCGGGTTTGAATACAGAAATCCTATGCGGAGAGCATATTTTCATCCCGGTGTTATGATGCCTGTCCTTGCAAGGACTCTTGTTAATCTTGCGATGATAGAAGAGGGGGGCATTCTCTTAGACCCTTTTTGCGGGACGGGGGGAATTTTACTTGAGGGAATGCTTTTGAAAAACCGCGTAATCGGGGCTGATATGGATCTTTTGATGCTGAAAGGGTGCTTAAAAAACCTGCCGCGTGCAGAGGTATTAAAAGTTGATTCAACCAAACTGCCTATAACAGACTGTTCTGTTGATTCGGTAGTAACGGATCTTCCTTATGGTCAGTCGGTCTGTATAAAAGCGGAATCGATGAATGCGCTTTATAATGATTCACTGAGTGAAATGCGGCGTGTTTTAAAGAAAGGTAAACGTGCCGTTGTCGTGACCCATGTGGATATTCGTGAAACTGCCTGCAAACACTTTGATATTGTGCAGTTTCACGAACAGAGGGTACATAAAAGTCTCACACGCAGGATAATGGTCCTAAAATAGCTTAGAGTTTCTCCGGTTGTGTTCCGGATGGATCCTTCCTGTACAATCTGACTTTACAGTAGTTGTATAAAAATAAATGACTCTCTGGCATGGGATCAATTCAGCCTGAATAAGACTCCGGTTAAATTTCACCTGATGTTATCAGATAAAAATAAAGTGCTCAAATATCCGGGAATTTCCGGAGTTATATAGATATTATAAAAACAGGTTTGAAGAACAGATGGATTTTTTAAGATGGCTTAATGCCAGCTTCCCTAAGAGAAGGCCGGAAAAACCGGTTGCAAGAAGAGCAATCAGGCACCTGAAAAAAATAGAAAGAATCAGTTATTCTCAGAAGAACTCTCTCAGATGAGGGCTGCGGAAGGGAGATGGTATGAATCGCTGATCTATGAGGTACTCCTTGAACTTGCATCCAAAACTGATAAGATAAAGTATGTTGTAAGAAAGGGAGCTGATGCGCCGTTTCCTCCTCCTGTTGATATCCGGCTGGGCCAGAATGGTCTTTTTTATTCCAACAGGGGAGATATAAATGTCCGTGGAAATGGACAGGATATTGCGGAATTTGATATACTTTTTGTTGACCACTATAATCGGATCTGTTTTGCCGAGATAGTGACCTCTGCATCGGACTTAAAGGATATGGAGGCCGAGGTCAAGTATAAAAAGAAGCTTTTAGGCTACCTTTACGGCCAGGCAGTGGTTCCCTTTGTTCTTTTTTCATCGGTTGACATATCAAGGTCGTCGATTATGAGACGTCTTATGCGTGAAACAGAGAGCATTCTTATCGTAACCGGGGCATGCGAGGAGTTAAAAAAGGATTTGACTCCGAATTCAATCCGTGGAGTGCCGAGAAAACCTATTAACCACCCAAAACTCATCGGAATCGAAGAGGTTTGTGTAAAAAGGCCGTTTGCATACAAAAAAATGCATGACGCAAAGCGCGATAAAATTCTTTGTCTTATGATGGCCAGAAAAAGCAGGGTTGAGATGCGGGTTGCAGATGAGATTCCTCCGGTTGCCAAGAAACTACTCCTGGGAGTGCTTTACCCTTCCGGCGTAAAGGCGCTTATGAACAACAGGACATTTACGATGTCGGGTAAGAAGTACACCTATGAGGATATGAAGACTGAATTTTCCAAGGTTGTTCTTGCAATTGATATCCCTGAATATGAGGCTGTTATTTATCTTAAGGCACGCAGAAAGAATGAATATTTAAAGATTGTCCGGAAAAAGTCAGGAGAACTGAAGGTTGAGAGCAAAAGAACGCCGCAGATGACCGGGTTCTATCTCTGGCTTGAGGATTTAAAGCCGACTCTGGGTGCAAACGTTGCAAAAAGCTACGGGGAAGTCTTTTTGGATGGCAAAAAATAAATTGGATTTTTCTTTTTTTAATTCCCGATTTCCTATTTCACTCAAATATCAAACATTTTGATAGAATATAATTGAAAGTCAACTTTTTTGCTAATTTTTAGAGAAATAACATATCTTATCTTAAAAAATGCATGGATGGATTATGATAAAGGGAGGGGGTGAGTCCCCCTCCCTTAAACTCTCCCCCTGGATTTATGACAGGTCACAAAAGGGAGGGACAGGCCTCCCTTTTGTTCCAAAACTGTTTTTGTTTTTCCCGGCTGAAGCTACCCGAAGGGTAGCTTCCAGGCCGGTGTCGCAAAGCGCAAGCCCTGAGGTCAGGGCGTGTTCGCGAAGCGAATTGCGCAAGGGGTTGTCTGAAAAAGTTAGTTTAGAATTTAAGAAAGTCAGTAAATTATAGTAAAAAATTGAGTGAAAAATATGATCTAATCAGTAGATCCCGTTTCAGTTCCTCGCCTCAACTGCACCCTCGCTGTCCTGATACCTTCCGTTATAGAGTGTTTTTCCACCCATGACCTCGTGCATGATAATCTGAACACACCTCTCACCTTTTTTGAGTGGCACATCCTCAGGGCCCATGTTTACAAGGCACAGGGTGAGATTTCCACGAAATCCCGGGTCAACATATCCGCCGCCGATAAGAACTCCGCGTCTTCCGAATGATGATCTGCACATTAAGGTTGCGGCAATGTCTGCCGGAAGACCTACCTTCTCCATAGAATGAACGAGGGTGCATTCTCCTTTTTTTAAGAGATAATCCTCACCTGCTCTCAGGTCATATGATGCGGGCTGCTGTGAGTCTTCTGAATGTGGATCTAAAATCAGATCTCCTGTGCTGATTCTTTTTAGGATCTCATCTCTGGAAATTATCATCAGGATGTTTTTGTCCCGTGAGAGTGTAATATTTTGGTTTTGCAGACTGATTTTTCGTGTGAAATTTTGCAGCAAGAGATACATTGAAATATTTTTGCACATATGAGTAATATATACAAATGAGGTGAAAGAAAAAATGCCAGGTTTTGACAGAACAGGACCCCAGGGAAGAGGGCCGATGACAGGAAGAGGTATGGGACAGTGCGGGTCTGAAAATTTCGCAGGTGCGTCTGCCCCGGCTGACACAGAAGGAAAAACAGATAATACTGGTGATATCGGAGCTCCTTTCAATGCTGCTCCGGCAGGAAACATTGTTTATGGTGCTGGCCGTGGCGGTGTTCCACGTGGTTGTGGGATGGGATTTTGCGGCGGACGTGGAAGAAGAGGCGGCGGCAGAGGAAGATTCTGAAGAAAAAAATTTTATTTTTTGAATTTGAAAATTAATTTATTGCAGCCCTTTTTACTATTTTTATGAAGTCTGCGGGAGGCACACAGGGCTTTATGTCTTGTGCCCGGGCTTTTGATTTATTTAAGCTGATTATAATACTGAATGTCGGTTTATAACTGATCTTTTTTGGTTGCTTTTTTTAGAAGAGAATTTTCTACTAAGCCGGAATTTTAAAAAAGTTAAGTAAAAAAGTTCACTTTTTTTCCCATTTTTTAAGTTCCATTACGATTGAGAGAGTTTTGCCTGCCTTAATCTCCTCACGAACCCTGATCTCATGTTTTTTAACTTCAAGAGCCCGTCTTGCAATCTCATATGCACGCTCTTTAGGTATTACAACAACGCCTGATTCATCACCCACAATCCAGTCACCTGTTCTCACCTGCTGTCCGCAGCATGAAATTTCAGCACCTATTTCACCAAAGCCTTTTGGCTCGCCGGCATTCGGCACAGTTGCAGTTGCAAAAACAGGAAGGCCGATTCTTTTAATATCGTCAACATCTCTGACTGCGCCGTCGATTACAACTCCTGAAATTCCCTTACTCAGGCAGCTGTGTGTTGCAAGCTCTCCCCAGGGCGCAACATGCTTTGCACGGCCGTTGTTGATAACGATAACATCTCCTTTTTCTGCAATGTCTATCGCCTCAACAGGCTTTGCCCAGTCGCCTGCCACAGTCTCAACGGTAAGTGCCACTCCTGCCATCTTCACATCGCCGCATATTGATATGAGTCCTGACATGGCGCCTTTCCTGTGCATTGCATCTGTTATGTTTGGCGCCGAGACTGAGAGGAATATCTCTCTTATCTCATCTGTTTTATCTTTTGCATCGCGTTTTTTTATGACAGGTGAATCTATTGCATCCCTGACTTTTTTTGTTGCGGCACAGACATCGAAAGCCTTTGTGATGTTGCTTCCGATGAGCAGGATGTCAGCACCTGATATTGCCGCCTCTGCTGCTGAAACGGAGTCAAGTCCCCCTGCTGCACCAATAGGGACTTTGACCTTCCCTGCAATCTCTTCTAAAAGACTGACGGGATTCATGCCTCTCATCTGCTGGTCGATTCCGACATGAGCGGTTATTATGTCAATACCCATCTCCTCCATCTCCCTGGCACGTTCTGAGGGGTTTTCGACATTTAACAGATCGGCCATTATCTTAACGCCGTAAAGGCGTCCTGCACGAACTGCTTCTTCTATTACTGAGTTGTCCGAGTTTGCAAGGACACATACAATATCTGCTCCTGCCTTTGCCGCCATTTCAACTTCAAGTGTGCCGGTATCGGCAATCTTCATATCCGCAACAATTAAATGTCCGGGAAATTCCTCTTTGAGTGTCCGGACAGCATTCATGCCCTCGCTTTTAATAAGGGGTGTGCCTGCCTCAATCCAGTCAGCACCCCCTTTTACTGCCTCTCTTCCGATTGCAACAGCTCTTTTAAGCTCTGTTAAATCCAGTGCCACCTGAAGAATTGGTTTTGACATAGTTACTTTCAGATTCTTTGCAATATACAATTAAGTTTGTCTTTAAAGAAAAAAAGAAAATTAGTTGAGTATTTATTTCTCTTTGTACTCTTCAGTAAAGCTGATCTCATCAAGCTCTTTTTTGGGCACAATAGTGACGTCTGCCGGATATCCTGCAGGAATTAAGGATACAAGGGCATATTTTTCCGGAACTTTCATAAGTTTTCTTACATCCTCTGAATATTCCATCTTATCCCCTGCAATCCAGCATGAACCCACGCCGAAAGACCACAGTGACAGAATTATCTGCATTGTAACAGCACATCCGTCTTCTAAAAAGAACTTTTGTTCTCTTTCGGTAAATACTGCAAAACAGGCATTGGCATCTTTTATAAATTTTCCGTGGGTTGCAAGCTCAGAGATTTTTAAGAGCGTATCTTTGTCTCTTATGACCCCCACTTTCCATGGCTGTGCATTTCTTGCTGTGGGTGCATATCTGGCAGATTCAAGTGTATTTTTTATTATGCTGTCTTCTATTTTTTCATCCTTGTATTTCCGGATGCTTCTTCTTCCCTTCAGGATTGTAAGTCCAAGATTCATGGGCTTATTATGGAGAACATAGCAAAAATATTTTTGCAATCTTTAAGAGAGAATCTGAAAAAACGTTCATGAAATTACTGTTTCATGCAAATCATAAATTGATTTTTATGTAAAATGGAGGGTTTTGTCTGTTCTTATCAGAACAGTGTACCCAGATATGCAATCAGGTTATTAAATCCGTCTGCCAGAACAACAGTCGGGTCAATTCCGAGTATTGGGAATATGAATAAAAAGTATGCAAATGTCCCTATTGTGCTTCCCACATTTGCAAGGGCTGCCACGAGGACCACCTTAAACATCGGAACTTTTCTCATCTCCGAAAAGCTTGCTGCATCGATTATCTTCTGAAGATCAGAGGCCTTTGGTTTTCTAACCTTCGCTTCAGTAACTGCCGCAAACCAGCCTGCCGCAAGGAGGGGATTTAGTGATGTCATCCACGAGACTGAAAACGCGGTCAGGGCAGAGAGGGGATGACCCCCTGCAATAAGTGTAAAACCTGCTGCAAGGACACCGTTTATTAAAACCCAGTAAATTATCGCCCACATCAAAACATCAAGTCCGACGCCTGAAAATCCTATGAGTAAGAGAAGGAATGCAAACATCGCAATAAACACGCCGCCGATTAAATATTTCCAGGGAAGTGTTTTTGGCTGCTCCACCAGAGACTCAAAAGAGGGAAGTGATTGTGGTTCCCTAAAGTAACCTGTAATTCCCTTTACATGGCCTGCACCGACAACTCCGAGCACCTTATCATTCCTTTGAGACAGTCTCAGGAGGGAGTGTGCAAGGTATGCATCCCTCTCATCGATAAGTGCCTTTGCACCGTTGGGTGAGAATTTGTGGAACTCGTCAATTGCCATCTCAATTAAATCCTGATCTCCTGCGAGACTTTCTATGTCGATCTCCTCATCCCCGCCGCGTCCGGTTATTGTTCCTGCAAGTGCACCTATGAGCTTTATCTTCTCCCACAGGCTCATCCCCTTC
>NZ_JBSREC010000141.1:0-12174 GCF_055145805.1 Methanomicrobium sp.
TATTTAATTACTAAAACACTTTTAACTAAAAGACCTGAATTAGACTTTAAAACTTATTTTTAGCCTTAATTTATATTAAACTAAGAAAAATAATCTGTAAAAAAAAGATAGAACAAAAGGTTGATAAACCATATGATGCTATACATAAAAGACGGATCTAAAAATGCCCAGGAATACATCTTATCCCGGACAAAAAAGAGAAATATGTAGAATTTTAATGCATTATCATTAAAAACTAAAGAAAATAAATTACAATAATATTTTTAAAAATTATGTTTTTTTGAGGAATTAATAATGACAGATAAACAGGAAAGGGAAGAATACAAAATCAGCCAGTCAGAAAATAGTAAGGAAAATATAGAGAAAACAGAAATTGAGAACGAAAATACTACCCAATTAAAAAAATCTGAATCCTTAAACAAATCTACATCACAGACTTTCATATTACCCCCCATTCCACGTCATTTAAGCGAAGAAGAGAGAGAAAGAATAAACAAATATAAAAAATTTAAAAAAGTGGACGGTGCGGCTTACAAACGTATCAACAGTTTTCTGAGAAAACACACATATGTTACTGCACGGGAATGGGCAATAGCCCGTCTTTGTGCTGATTTTAATACAAGAGGTGGAGCAGAAATGACTTTTATCGGTGAAAACCTCCCCGAGCTTGTACCATTTATGACTGACACCTATTCTCCACAGGCAGTAAACCAGGCACGAAGTTCCTTTAAGAAAAAAGTGAAAAAATCAGGAGCAACTTTTTTTTACGGTGCACTCTGTGGTTTTTTTACTGCTGATGAGCTCGATGATATCCTATTTGAATCCAGTGAAGTGGCAAGATTCCTTCTTGAAATTGAAGGAACTTCTGTTGATATCGATGATGAGATCGAAGTAGAAGACAGAATTTCAGAAGTAATGAGAAGTGTTGCAGAAGCAGCATCAATGATAAGACAGCCAAAACAGGTACTTATTTCCAAATCAAATCACGATTGCAAAACAAGAGAAGAAAAAGGAGAGCTTAAATGAAAATTATTCACATAGTAGGTCATTCAAATTCCGGTAAAACTACTTTCATACACCAGATTCTGGACAGAATGACCCCGATGTTCCCTGAAAAAATTGGCGTTATCAAACACCTTGGACATCATAGTTATGAGATGGAATCCGGTAAAGATACAACAACCCATTATGAACACGGAGCATATTATGTTGCAGGAATTGACTCTGATAAAGCAATGGTTGCTATACATAAGAACGAGTTTTCAAAAATACTGGATCTTTTCTCAGATTCCGGAATAGAGTATGCAATAATAGAAGGGTTTAAAGATGAAGGATTTAAGAAAATCGCAAAAGGAGATCTTATAATTGATAACTGCATTATGCGAGACCCCAGTGTTGACGAAGTAATAAATTCACTGGAAAAATTTGATGACTACTTCACAATGCAGGGAATAATAAAAAAATTAAAAACAGAGACCGATATGACTCACTCAGGAGCAATATTATCATTCAATGGAATAGTGCGTGAATATACCAAAGAAGAAAAAACTGAACACATGGACTTCTTTGATTACAAAAAAATCGATGAAATTATCAAAGATATCGAAGATGAAATCAAAACAGTCCCGGGAATTCAGGGTGTAAAATTCCATCATAATAAAGGCAGACTATATGCCGGTGATGACGTTACATATCTTGCAATAATATCCTCACACAGACAGGAAGCATTTTCAGCCATGATGAAAGCAATAGACAGACTCAAATCAGAACTGCACGATATTGGAAAAGAATTTGCCTGATAGATATTTTACAAATGATTTTTTTCCTTTTTTTCTTTTAAAAAAAAAGAATGCCTATTTTATATATCCAAATTTTTTTTGATTCCAGCCACTTTCTCAATGCAAAAATCGCATAATGCTATACATAAGAGAATACACCAGAATAAAAAATTAAAACTTCCCATACTTTAGATTATGACAGACAGGAACAAACAAAATATCATGAATTAAACCCTAAATTGATTTATAGATAATAGAATGGTATACCAATGTCTGAGAATAATTTAAAGAAACAACTTTTTGGCACCAACGGTGTTCGCGGAATAATCGGCGAATCCATGAATCCTGAACTTGTAATGAAAATAGGGTTATCTCTGGGAGCTATGCGGAAAGGGACAATTGCAGTAGGAATGGATACAAGAACATCAGGCCCTGCACTAATAAGTGCTTTAAAATCAGGTCTTCTCTCTGCAGGATGTAATGTTGTTGATTTGGGTGTTCTGCCAACTCCTGCACTCCAGTATATAGTCAAAAAACACTATGATGCCGGCGCTATGATCACAGCATCCCATAATCCGCCTGAGTATAACGGTGTTAAATTAATTGATACAGACGGCACTGAAATGGACGATGAACAGACCATTAAGCTTGAAAAAATCCTATTTTCAGAGGCTTTCAAAGTAAAAGACTGGAAGAATGTCAAAAACGAAATTTTTGCTCACGAAATGATCAATGAATATATTGACGGAATCGTCTCACAGTTCTCACCTGTTTCAGAAGAGATAACAATAGCAGTGGACCCGGGAAGCGGACCTGCATGCCTTACAACTGCAGCTATACTCTCAAAACTTGGATGCAGGGTTCATACCATAAACGGCATTTGTGACGGGACTTTTCCGGGAAGACTGCCTGAACCATCTGCAGAAGGACTAAGGGGATTATCCGAACTTGTAATATCAACTCAGGCAGAATTCGGTGTTGCGCACGACGGAGACGCAGACAGGGCAGTCTTCATCGATGATATGGGTGAATTTCTTGAAGAAAACGAGGAATTTGCACTGATGCAGAGACATCTTTGCAGAAAAACAAAAGACGGAGTTGTAGTAACTCCTGTCAGTACCTCAAACATTGTTGAAGACGTTGCCAGACAGACAAACTGCAGAGTGGTTTATACAAAGGTTGGAAGTATTTACGTCGCACGAAAAATGATTGAACTCGAATCAGCGCGTGAGAATGTAATATTCGGTGGAGAAGGAAACGGCGGTCTGATATTCCCTAAACATCAGTACTGTCGTGACGGAGGAATGGCCGCAGCAGCAATGCTTGCACTGATATCATCAGAAGGAAAAAAACTCTCTGAACTTCGTAAAGAACTTCCAAAAAGACACATGCTTCGAGATAAAATATATGCAGATAATCCCGCCGAAGTAATCAGACAAATCCTTGTAAAATTATCAGATGAAAATACAGATCTGACAGATGGAATCAGAATAAACCGTAAGGATTCCTGGGCTCTTCTGAGACCCTCAGGTACAGAGCCTTTCATGCGACTTTTTATTGAGGCCAAAAATCAGAAACTTGCAGAAAAATTCAGGGATGAAATAAAAAATACAATAAAAACTTAAAAAAATTTAAACAATAATTTTTTTAGAAATAAATTAAAAACCTTCATTCTTTACTTCATCTCTTGAACTGAAGAGATATTCAAGCGCATATCCTTTATAATCGCCAAAATTTCGTGTTGCAATATCCCTTATCGCCTCATCAGATTTTTCATCTTTTAAAATTCCGGAATATTGGCCTTCAAGATAATTCTCTGCAAATACCCTTCTGATATGTGCATCCACAGGAAAGGCATCATACCGCCTGAATGAAAATAAAAGAATCCATTCTGCAACCCTGTGTTTAATACCCTTAAACCCTGAAAGAATTGATATTGCATCCTCATATCCTGCAGAATAAATTTCATTCTCCCATAAGGGATTATCGGCAATCTTTTTTGCTGCCAGCATGATGTTATCAGCAAAATAACTAATATTACAGGATTTTAAAGCAGGCAGACCAGCTTTTACAATATCCTTTGGTCTTGGAAATGTATAAAATTCTTTTCCGTCAAAATCTATCTTTTTACCAAGCCTGGAAGATATTCTTGTAATCCTATCACTTGATGTTTTTGTACGAATCTTATTGACAGTCATCTGAAATATCATGCATTCCCAGGCATCCTGATTTAAAATTCTCAGACCATAGTTCATTTCTACTGCCTTTTTTCCGTAAATATCACTATTAAGTCGGTCATAAACTCCGTTAAGATCAAAATCAAGACAGAAGTATTCATAAATAAATTCAGCATCAGCCCCGTAAAAAGAAAGTTTTCTATCGTCCTGTCTTATTTTAAATGCAGAATCACGGACAATCCCATACCACCAGCCGTCTTCTTTAAACCACCGGGGTGCCTGCCCGCAGGATAGTGTTTTATCGAGATCAAATGGCTGACTTAAATCCAGCTCAATTACATCGAACTCTGCCATTAAATGAATATTAGTCTTTAATGTTCAAAAAACATATTCCATAAAGAATATTGTTGGATAAAATATTTTGAGATTTTTAAATAAAAATTAAACCAAAAATCTTGTTAAATGAATGATGAAATAAAAAAAATACTTTTTTTCAAAATATATCGTCACAATTTGTGTATGAGTCACAATTAGTAATACTTATATCTATATATGTCACAACTATTTTTGTTGATATATTATGCATATACCTGATGCGTTTATCCCTCTGCCACAGGCAGCAATTTACTGGTTAATTGCGATAGTCTTTATCGCACTTGCCTTAAAATGGGCAAGAAATGAGTTGGATGAAGAAAAAATGCCGTTAATAGCTGTTCTTGCGGCCGGAATTTTTGCGATACAGGCATTTAACCTGCCTGTCGGAATGGGTACTTCAGGACATCTTGTGGGTGGTGCACTTGCAGCAATAGTACTTGGCTCTCCTTATGCTGCAGTATTCATACTTACAATTGTTCTGATAATTCAGGGAGTCATTTTTGGCGACGGAGGAATTACAACAATGGGTGCCAATGTCATAAACATGGGAGTAATAGGCGGATTTGTAGGTTATTACTCATTTAAGGGCATTAAAGGTGTAATAGGAAATTATTATGCATCTGCAGGAATTGCGGCATGGTTAGCATGTTTAATCCCTGCCCTTGCATGTGCAGTTGAGATGTTTATTGCAGGCACATTCCCGCTTGTTCCGGGCATTGTTGCAATGGGCACATACCATGCGATAATAGGAATAATTGAAGGTGTAATCACAGCAGGTGCAATATACCTGATTCACACGACAAGGCCTGATCTAATGAGTCCGGAGGCAGGGGGCGCTGAAGCATGATTGACAATAAAACATTCATGGTAGCAGGAATTATAATTGCAATACTTATTGGAGTTGTTGCAGTATTCATGGCATCAGGAGAACCTGACGGACTTGAAAGTACAGCCTTTGTAGTTCAGGGTGAAAAAACATTAACCGGACCCTCACCAGAAGACGGTGAGGCAGAGGCAATAGGCTTTGGAACATTTGAATATGATGCACCACTTCCTGACTATTCAATGGAAGGTGCAGGAAAAATGGGTGATATAATTGCACTTATCATAGGTGTTCTCATAACATTTGCACTCATTCTTGGTGTAACCTGGGCAGTCACATCAAAAGCCTCAAAATCTTAAAGACCCTATTTTTTTTTACATTATGCACCTGATTGAAACACGGGAATTAACCCATACCTACAATAAAACGATAGATGCACTAAAGTGCGTAGATTTCATTGCAGGCAGAAAACAGCGTATTGCAATAATCGGTGCAAACGGAGCAGGAAAAAGCACTCTTTTCAAACATTTTAACGGCATACTAAAACCCACTTCCGGAGATATCTTAGTCAGGGGAGAACCCATAACAAAATCAAATATCAAAGAAATTCGAAAACTGGTGGGAATAGTCTTTCAAAACTCTGATGATCAGGTATTCTCCCCTACGGTAGAACAGGATATAGCATTCGGACCGACAAATCTTGGTCTTGATGAGCAGACTGTCGAACACAGAGTCAATGAAGCACTGAAACTTCTTGATATTGAGGATTTAAGGGACAGACCCCCTCACCACCTTAGCGGTGGTGAAAAGAAGAGGGTTGCAATTGCAGGAGTTCTTGCAATGGAGCCCCAGGTGCTTGTTCTGGATGAACCTACAGCTGGACTTGACCCGAGGGGAGTAACAGACCTTACTGCATTTGTAAACCGTCTTCCTGAAGAATATGGAATGACTGTTATCTTCTCTACGCATCATGTAGATCTTGTCTCAGAGATTGCTGATTATATTTATGTCATGGACCGGGGACAGATTGTTGCCAAAGGGACAATAGAGGAGATATTTATGCAGCAGGATCTCCTGTCAGGTCTGCGTCTTGATGTTCCTGTCCTTCCAAAACTTATCAGAAAACTTCAGGAAAGGGGGATTGACATTGATATGGCATATAATTATGAAGATTCTAAAAAAGCCTTTCTAAAAGCTTTCGGAAGATAGAATGATAGAAGAGATTTACACAATCGAACGACAGGCTATGGGGGACAGTCCTGTACATAAAATTGATGCAAGGGTAAAGATTTTAATTGCATTTGCAGTAATAATCGCAATGGTCGCTTACCCTTACAGTCCGGATGTAATTATACCCGGGGCAATATTTTTTGGGTTTTTTGCAATATTATGGGCAGTTTCAAAGATATCTTTTGTCGGATTTCTAAAAAGAGTTCTTCTGATACTCCCTTTTGGAATCTTTATTATATTATTCCAGATCTTCTTTGAAAACATGCATTACGATACATTTACACCGATTGTAAATCTGCCACTAAATATACATGTATATGCTGAATCAGTTGAATTTGCGTCCATACTGCTTATTAAATTTATAATATGCATATCCTTTATCATCCTGTTATCATCAACAACAACAATGCAGGATATGCTTACAGGTGCCAGAAGATTAGGCCTTCCCTCAGAGTTTGCATTGATAATTGGTCTTATGATAAGGTACCTCTTCGTCTTCGCCGAAATATTTGGAAAAGTGGCAAACGTTTTTGAAACAAGATGTTTTAACGCTTTTGACAGGAGACTCTCATATAATTACCGCTTAAAAACCCTCGGATACGCAGTAGGAACACTTTTTTTAAGATCATATGAGCAGGGAGAGAGAACATACACAAGCATGTTATGCCGGGGTTACAGTAAGGATTCTTTTCTCCATGTAAGCAAACAAAAACTGAAAAAAACAGATTTGTCCATTTTAATTATTTCAATGTTTTTTATTATTCTGATTCCGGTTATTTCATACATATATTTATAAAATATTTTCAATTACAATTTTTAATCCTATCAATATCAGAATAATTCCGCCTAAAATTTCAGCACGTTTTCCGGCCGCACTACCCAGTTTTTCCCCAAGATAAACTCCTGCAAAAGAGAACGCAAAGGTCACCAGCCCTATAATAATTGCAGGAACAATAACTGATTCATTTAAAAATGAAAAAGAAAGACCTATTGCAAGTGCATCAATACTTGTTGCAATACCCAGAATCAAAAGAACATAGGGATTTTTAACGTCAATAATTCCGCCATAATCATCTTTATCAGACAATCCTTCCTGAATCATCCTTACACCAATAAATGCAAGAAGTAGAAAAGCAATCCAGTGAGCATATTCATAGATGAAATGAGCAAAATTCACACCTGCGATCCAGCCTAAATATGGCATAAATCCCTGGAAAAAACCAAAAACAATACCCAGAATTAAAGCAGCCTTCAGTTTATTTCCGGAAATAGTTGTTCCGGCAGAAACCGAAACAGCAAAAGAATCCATTGCAAGCCCTGTTGCAATGGCTAAAACAGAAAAAAAGTACATATTATTTACCATAAAAATCAAATCTGACTTTCATGAAACAGTGCATGAACCATTGTTTCATGAACGTTTTTTTAAATTTTTTCTCAGCTTCACAGCCTCTTCCTCACTTTCAACCTTTACAAGAAAAGTCCCGTGGCAGGGTTTTGTAAAAGGAAATATTACAATATTGCCGTCTAAAGCTAAAGTCACAGGGGGAACGCCAATTATGTGTACATCAAAAATCTTAAAGCCCGGAGAAACAGTGTATATCTCCCTGTAATTTTTCCTGATATATTCCCTGCACTCTGAAAAACTTGAATTTCTAAGAATTACCTCATAAGGCAGTTTATCTAAACATCCCATTTCATTACCTCATCTATCTTTTTTATAAGCGGTTTCGGATTATGCGCTGCAACTGCAACAATTTTTTCACAGTCAAAGGTAATCTGCTCAGACAACTCCTCTGCACTGCTTCCAAAAATTACAGGATGTATCTCTGACTGCATTATGGAATCCATTGTAGCCGCATAAGAGATACCTGCGTCATTGTGAATGAAAACAAAGCATAAAGGATAATTCTCTCCCTTTTCGATGATTGCATCAATTGTCATATCAAGATCCCTGAGTTCATTTATGTAGTGTCCTTCAAAATCTGCATATTTAATAAGCATTCTTGCAGAAGGAGTCCCTGCAATAACCGGATTTATACCTGCCTTTCTAAGCCTCGATGCAATATACAAAACTGCCGTAGTCTGCACAGGCACCTCCGGACAGCCAAGAACAAGCAGAGCGGATTTTGAATTTTCTGGTATTCTCATATTATCACAGCCTATTTAAGAAAATATATAGCATATCTTATCTTCCATAATAATTATTGATGGTTATTGTAAATTATCAGACATAAAAAAACATTAAAGTTAACATATTATAGAAACAAGAGGAATCGGAATGCCATCGGAAAACAATTTCTTTTTCCCTGTTTTAAAAGACCTCAAAAAAAAAACACCGAGATAAAATGGTGATAATCAGTGAAAGAAGATAATAATATTGAAATTTTATTTGTCGATAACTGGTCACAGGAAGATATTGCAGATCTGTATAGGCAGGGAGGCTGGTGGGATGAATCCTGGGATGTAAATGGTATAAAACCACTTATATCCGGCAGTTTTTTATTCGCTGTCGCATTTGACAGGGAAGAAAAAAGAGCCATAGGCATGGGCAGGGTCATCTCTGATAGTGTTTCCGATGGTTATATTCAGGATCTTGTTGTCAGAAAAGAAGATCGCGGAAGAGGTATTGGTAAAAAAATACTAAGGGCACTGGTCATGGAATCAAAAAAACGCGGCCTTACCTGGATAGGTCTTATTGCAGAACCGGATACGTCAGAATTTTATGAGACTGAAGGTTTTTCTGTAATGAAAGATCATATTCCAATGCTCTTTGGGAATTGAAAATTATGCCTGATATCAGTGATTTTAAGCCAGTCACTTTGAATGATATTGATTTTTTTAAATCATTTTATTCCAGACATCCGATACAGCATAGTGATAATACATTTACAAATATGGTCTGCTGGAATGATTATGCAGAATATGAATATTACACCAGAGATAATGCACTTGTCATTTCCAGTACAATTGATGACGAAATCTCATTCAGGGGACCATTCGGGGTCTATGATGATGAACTCCTGAAAGATGTCCTTCGTCTTGCCAAAAGGTATGGAAAAGATCTTGCTTATCAGATCTTTGATGAAGAGACAAAAAAAAGAATAGAAAAACTATTTCCTGAGATCAAAATTACTCCCGACAGAGACTACTACGACTATGTCTATAAAGCAGAAATCCTTCGCGATCTTCCCGGGAAAAAATTTTTGAATATCAGAAAGCATATCAACAGTTTCAAAAAGAAATGCGATTTTACTGTTGAAGAAATAACTTCTGAAAAAATAGGAGAGGTTCAGGAATTTTTAATCAAATGGTGCGAATGGAAACAATGCAAAAAAAACCCTATTTTAAATTATGAACGGAATGCAACAGTTTATTCTGTTGATCATTTCAATGAACTGGAGTTGTCCGGAATTCTTCTCAGGGTAAATGAAAATATTAGTGCAATTTCAATCTATGAAGAGTTAAACCCGCAAACCATTATAATTCATTATGAAAAAGGGCTTCCTGACTGTGAGGGTAACTACAAGGCAATAAACAAACAGGTAGCAAAAATTGTATCAGAAAAATATGAGTATATAAACCGTGAATCCGATCTTGGAATTGATGGTCTCAGAATCGCAAAGATGCGCTATTATCCCGACCATTTCGAAAAGGTTTACAATATCAGGTCTGAAGATATTCCTGATTTTTAATTAAAAAAATTAACTTTTTTAGGATGTTGCCACATCTATGCACTCTTCAAGAGTCCCTATACGAACATTACATCCGCACATGCCCGGAACATATGCAAATGCCTTTCCGGAATCAACCATAACAGTCTCAAATCTGTCCATTGCAGGCGATACAACAATACAGGTATCCTCAACAACCTTTGCCCCGCTCTTCTCTATCTTACCTACAGATTCCCTGTTTGAATCCTTAACACCCTTTGCCACAAAAACATAAAATGTCTTTTTAACTTTTTTTCCTTCCAGAAGAGCGGCAATTCTAAAGAGTTCATCAGGAGAACAGTGCGGGCATCCGACAGCAACAGCATCAACATCAATATCGTTAAACAGACTTTCTATCTCCGACTGTTCTATAATGATCTTTTCAGAAGGCTCGTCTGAGAATGTTGGAAGTTTTGTCTCAGGTGTTATTCCCTTTACATGATAAAGGGCAACAGCACCTGATGCAGCCATCGCAGCGCCAAGTGCTTTTAACTGGTCCCTTGAAGGTCTTATATTTGTTATAAGAGGAATTCTGTTTCCGGCCGCCTTTCCTGCAAGATATCCTATTGCGCCATAATGACTGGCATAGATCCCTTCACCTTTTTCAACCTCAATTGTAATCCCGGGCATCCTGTTTTTGAATAGGTGAAGACCATAATTAGGAGTCTTTCCTATCATTGCAGCTGCAAGTGCCGAAGGACCGCCTTCCCTGTTCGTCCTTGCGCCAATAACAGAGTTGGCATAAGAAACCGCAGATGACTCCGACCATGCCAGATGATCTCCATAGTCTGTTTTATTCAGATAATATGGAGTACAGCTACATTCAAGTTTAACCCCGAGTTTTTTGTAAGCCTTTAAAACCTCATTCTGATTATGGGCAAATTCCTTTGAAATCCCGATATCTGCCCAGTTATCACGCGGCATTCCAATTGGATTTAATACAGAGGGAACAGCAACACGGGCATCAAGATTGTTTAACCATTCAAGGCCCCATCTCCCTATTGTCTTATATGAAGCACCGGCAATCTGGGCGCTGGATATAGACACAAGATCCTCTGCACCAAACACCTTGCCAAGTGCGACAAGTATCTCCATCATCTTCTGGCGTGTTTCCCCATACTCTCCTGCGAGAATTTTCTCGTCTTCAATGTCAAGATACATTCTTAGTCATCCCACTCCGCTCTTATGAATTCGTCTTCCTTTCCCATCACCATTGTTGCATCAACGCCGACCTTAACATTCATGCCATCACCAATACGGCAGGGGTCAAGAGATGAGCCTCTGACTCCTTTTATCACCATTATATCCTCATCTCCACGCACACGGGTTGCAATTGCATATTCAACATCCTCCATATTGTAGATGTCAATATCCTCATCCACAATCACAACATGCTTGAGTGATGTGTGAGCCGCAAATGCTGCCATTATAGCATTTTTAGGATCGCCCTGTGTGTTTTTCCTAATCTGTACAATCCCGTGAAGGTAGCCACACCCTCCTGTAGTAAGTGATACATTCCGGACTGTTGTCACACCTGCAACATAGCGGTAAATTTTTGGTTCATATGGCATCCCCATAAGGAGTTTATGCTCATTTCCCCCGGGAAGAATTCCGTGAAAGATGGGATCATTTTTCATATGCATTCCGGTAATCTCAATGACAGGTGCCGGCCGTACCGGATCATAAGTACCGGTTATATCTACAAAAGGTGCTTCATCAGCCATTTTAGCTGTTATGAAACCTTCAAGAACTATCTCGGCTTCAGGTACTTTTACTCCGTTCGGGCACTCATATACAGAAAGCTCTCCCCCCATAAGTTCGGATGCAAATGGGAGTTCTTTTCCTTCCGGAACTCTGGTGCATGAAGCAAAAGTAACAAGCGGATGAGTACCTATTGTTATTGCAACAGGAAGTTTTTCACCATTTGAAAGTGCAGCCTTTAGAAGATTATGTGTGTGGCGGCCTTCCACCAGTCTTGCTGCAAGATGATTTTTATCAAGAACAAGCATCCGGTGTATAGATGCATTTGTAATTCCACCATATTCCGAGAAAACAATTGCAGATGTTAAGTATCTTCCCGC